>DUCA01000148.1:4003-18177 GCA_012960055.1 Cycloclasticus sp. | reverse complement strand
ATCCATGTGCCAATATTGGAAATGGTCATGGCAATCCACATTGACCTGAAAACTGGGTATTGGAATGGAGCCGTGAGTGCGTTCGGTTTCAAATGATGAGGTAAAAACATGGGTGGTGGGTAGGCATTATAACAGGCGAGCTTGTAGAAATATTAGCAAGCGATGATGGGCCGTGAACGCATGTATTTTTATGGTTAGGTTTGGGCTAATAACTAACGTGTTCTTAACTGCTTTTTAGGCGCACGTACAACAGTTTTCTTATGTTCTGGACTGGAAGCGGGTTTCCAAAATTCACGCAAAGCGTTGTAATAAGCTGATGCCAAAAAAACATGACCGCAATGGCAATTACAAATTTATACATAACTCTTTTCGGGTATCCCTAAGTGATTTAGGCATAATTCCAATAAGTTCAACGGAACTTAATGGTTTAGCATAGCGATCCCGGACAATCTCTAATTTCAATATATTATACTTTGCAAGAAAAGCTATAAACCTGAGTATAAATAATACTCATCGCGCAAAAGTTGAATGTTTATTGCCCCACATAAAGCTCTGTAATTTCAGATCTTCTAGAGTATAAGGGCACGGTGGCGAGCTACTAAATATATTAAGAAATGGAACACTCAACCCAATGAGCTTTGCCAGTAATTGATGCCTATTCATATTAGATCTAACGGTCGTGCTCAGTTGGCCGACAATATAGAGTGCAACGGCGCAGCGTATTGGCGGGTCAACGGAAGTAAGTTGTTAGCACGACAAGTGAATGTTGCGGCGTGAGAGTTTTGATGTTTGACGTTCCTTGTTTTCACCATCTGCCTTTTAATCCGTTTTAAATGTTCTTAATTAGCGGTCGTTGGGAATGATTTGTCAGGTGTTTTTTCTTGTTTTAAGAATCAAGTAACCTAATATTCCAGACATAAATGAGCCAATAAGTATGGCTAATTTATCGGTATACTGAAAAGCACTATCATCCTCAAATGCTAATGAAACAATAAATAAACTCATAGTAAAGCCGATACCAGTCAATATAGATACGCCATAAAGCTGCATCCAATTGCTACCCTCAGGTAATTTTGCAAGATTACATTTTATTGCTACATAACTAAAACCAAATACGCCAATCTGCTTGCCAAAAAACAATCCAAGCATAATCCCTAGTGGAACGGTGCCAGACATTTGACTAAGCGATATTTCTGTAATATTGACACCAGCATTTACAAAAGCAAATAGCGGAAGAATGAAAAATGCGACCCAAAAATGAAGATTATGTTCTATTTCTTTAAGGGGTGAAAAGGGGTGTTTATTCTCATCTTTTGCAGTTAACGGAATTGTGAATGCTAAAGCTACCCCTGCAAGCGTTGCATGAACCCCAGATTTGAGAACACTTGTCCATAGTATTGTGCCAACAATAAAGTAAGCGGCTTTTTTTGATACGCCAAATATATTGAGAATCACTAAAACAATCAAAGAAATAAGGGCGATGATGATAGACAGTGTGGACAATTCCGTTGTATAAAAAATGGCAATAATTACTATTGCCCCTAAATCATCAATAATCGCTAACGCCATTAGAAATATTTTAAGAGAAACGGGAACTCTTTTACCCAACAGAGAAAGTATGCCTAATGCGAAAGCAATATCTGTTGCTGTTGGAATTGCCCACCCATTTACAGCCACCAGATCATTTTGATTGAATGCTAAATAAATTCCTGCTGGAACAACCATGCCTCCGATAGCGGCTATTCCAGGTAAAACGATTTGCTTTAAAGATGATAAATGACCTTCCAATATCTCTCTTTTGACCTCAAGACCAATTAATAAAAAGAAAACAGCCATTAATCCGTCGTTTACCCAATGATAAAGCGACTTATCTAAATATAAGGAACCAATGCGTATTTCTACAGTAATATGTAAAAATGATTCGTAGAATGGAGCCATAAATGTATTACTTAATATAAGCGCCATAATGGTTGCAAATATTAATAGAATGCCACTAGAGGACTCTTTTTTTATAAATTGTTCGATAACATTCATTGATATCCCGATATGTATCTTTTACACATAACGACCAAGCTGTGCGTCCGAACGAGCGCTTAGTTATGTGTTTTCTGCAAAACCCTGTTTAACACTCCCTTTAACTGGCCGAGATAGAAATGTTTTGATTAAAAGCTTCATTGAAAAGGCTTCTTCTCGATTCCACGGCCAAAGTGAAACCATGCGAGCCATTGCACAATAACCAAAAATTATTTGTGCCCAGGTCCCAACGTATGGAACCCAATACAACCATTGCATGATGTCGGGCAACGAAACGAACAGAAGCATGAGGTACCAAAAGCGAACTTGTACAGGGAAGGCTTTAATGTTTTTTTCTCGGAAAATATAGTGAATAAGCTGAAAAGATGTCAGTGAAATTGCAAGAATAAAGCCTAAGCTATTTCCCGAAATACCGACAGTAAGAAGAATTGCTGTTACTAGCCAATACCACCATCCAATATCTTTGTATTCGATTATAAACATGTTGGGTCACCTTTTTTTACACATAACGACTGGGTTAAGCGGCCGACCGACGGGGAGGTCACGACTTAAACAATTCGTTAGGTTTTTTATCATTCATTACTATCTTTATCAATCATGATATCGTTTTTTTACCAAAAGGTGCACCCCATGCTCGGGCAGATTCGGTTCACCGACGGATTCGTGCATTGGTGAGAATGCCCGTTATGTTTAGTGCCGCGCTTTGCAACTTATTTCTATCAAATCGACAAGTATTCGCTCGACATTGCTGCCACCAATACCAATACGCGCGCTTGGGGAAATTTTCGCCAGCGTCTGCATTGTCTGCCGATAATTACCCATCACAAAATCAATTAATGAAGACACCAGGGCAAGTGAAATATCTCGATTCGTACTGCTGGGTGTGTCAGAAATGGTTTCTTCACATCGTTTAAGTCCGGCTATATCGCCTGCGGAAGCATATAGGCCAGCTACATGAAGTGCGATGAAAGGATGGCCCATCATTCCCCAGACGTGATCAATCTGTTTGAGCACATCCTTTCCCAATGCGCTCTTCTGGCCGCTTTGTAGATAATCTCTAAGCAGGAAACCACCACAATCAGCAAGCGTAAGAACAGGCCCGCATGTCGTGGTTTCTGGTGCACAAAACTCCAAGTAACGTTGCATCGCGGCATCGCGGTTACCGATTTGCCATTCTGCCAAAGCAAGGTGCCACTGGACGTGCCCATACATTTGTCCCTCGCGAGCGCCGGACTGATGTACCTTGAGCCAGTTCGCTAATAGCGTTGCCGACTCTTCGGCTGCACCGTCATCATGCAGTATATGCGCTAAACCATGAATGGAGTAGAGTGCTTGGGGTCGAATGTCCAAAGCGTGTTCAATTAGCTCGCGTCCACGCTTGCGTTGCCCTACTTCACTCGCAGCAAATCCTAGCCGGGCGAGGAATGCCCAATCATTGCCTAAAGCATCTTCAACTGACTCGAATACATTCAGTACAGTTTCCAGTTTTTTGGGTCCATCGTAAAAAAACATATTCCCCGTTAGCTTGGAAATGACTAATAGATCAGTAGGCGTGGTTTTGATGTAAGCCAGTGCTTTTGCCCGAGTATCACTAGGCTGGTCAAGCAAGCCGATCAGAACATCAATATGTTCACGTTCCCAGTCGGTTGCGTTTAGTGATGCACGCTTTGCAAGTTCGCGGTAGACATTGGCATCAAGTTCGCCAACATCTTGTGCCACGTAATAGCGCGCAGTGGCTGCTAAAGCAAAATCCTTATCTAACTCAAGTGCCTTATCAAGTGTCTCGGCCGCACCAGATTCTGACCCCAGAATTAAATCGACTGCTTCTTGGTATAACTTAGCAGCTTCAGGGGACTCACTTGATAGTGTGTTACCTGTTCGTGTTTCGAGCATGAGGCAATCCTTATTTAGTAGTTAACCCACCTCGGCAAAGCCGGGAGCTAATTAGCTGAGTTCCTCAAAGGCACAGAGCTAAATGACGGTATTGATTTTATCTTTTTGAAACTCTAACCGTGTTAATAAGCGGAAGAGATGTTCCATGTATTATGATATTAACATGCAAAAATTGCTTGGCCACAAAGACGTTAAAACAACTGAAATTTATACCCAGGTGTTACAACAAAACTTAGATACAGTGGTGAGCCCGTTAGAATACTTAGGTGATTTAAATGATGAATAAAGGTGGTTACGGTGCAAAGCGCATTGTTTGTTTAACAGAAGAAACGACCGAAGCGCTGTATTTAATGGGCGAGCAAGACCGTATTGTGGGTATTTCGGGTTTTACAGTACGCCCTGCGATTGCGCGTAAAGAGAAGCCAAAGGTGTCGGCGTTTACCTCCGCTAAGATAGACAAGATTTTGGCATTGAAGCCTGATTTGGTGTTGGCTTTTTCAGATATGCAGGCGGATATTACGGCTGAATTGGTACGGGCTGGGTTGCAAGTACACGTGTTTAATCAGCGTTCCGTTAGTGAGATTTTTGACATGCTACATACCTTGGGCGCATTAATTGGTGAGCCTGAAAAAGCGGCAGCACTGGTGGCAGAATATCAAAAAAATGTGAGCGACAACTTGGCACAGGCAAAAGGCTATAAGAGAAAGCCAGTCGTCTATTTTGAAGAGTGGGACGAGCCACTTATTTCGGGTATTAAATGGGTGTCTGAGTTGGGCGAAATTGCGGGTGGCATTGATTGTTTTCCTGAATTATCACAACAAGCGGGTGGTAAGCAGCGCATTATTGAAACCCCAGCCTTGGTTATTGAACGCCAGCCCGATATTATTATTGGTTCGTGGTGTGGCAAAAAATTTCGCCCAGAACGCGTGGCGGAGCGTGAGGGCTGGGTAGCTATTCCAGCGGTACAAAACAATCAGCTGTTTGAAATAAAGTCGGTGAATATTTTGCAACCAGGCCCGGCAGCGTTAACAGATGGTTTGAAACAGTTACAATCAATTATTAAAAACTGGGTAGAGCTTTATGGATAAGGTGTTGTATTACGTGCATGACCCAATGTGTAGTTGGTGTTGGGCATTTAATAAGGTCTGGGCAACGGTACAGGAACAGATGACGGAAGGTATTGAGGTGCGGTATGTCTTAGGTGGTTTGGCGCCAGATAGTGACCAACCTATGCCAACTGATTTGCAGCAAAGAATTAGTTCGGGATGGTATAGAATTCAAGAAAAAGTACCGAGTACAAAGTTTAACCACGACTTTTGGACGGAATGTGCACCGAGGCGGTCAACCTATCCATCCTCCAGAGCGATGATTGCCGCAAAAACGCTAGACAGCACAACTGAAAAGGCGATGCTACAGGCTATTCAGCAAGCGTATTATTTACAAGCTAAAAACCCAGCAAATGACGATGTACTAATTGATTGTGCGGTGAGTATTGGGTTGGATAGAGCAGCATTTTCTGAGTTACTCAATAGTACGTCTACACATCAACAGTTGTTAGCAGAGATAAAGTTTGCAAGAAGCATGGGGGTTAATAGTTTTCCAAGCCTTGTGTTGGAACAAGCGGGCGATTATCAGCTGTTAAATTATGATTACAATGATGCACAAGTGCTGATGAGTCAGTTAAGCTAGGGATGTCGAGCAAGCAAACTATATTATGCGAGTGATGTGATGGAAATAGAATATTGGCACTGGTTGGTACTCGGTATGTTGTTGATTGGTTTTGAGATATTTATTCCCAGTTTTACCGTGTTGTGGTTTGGTTTAGGCGCATTGATCGTTGCTGGCGTTGTGGCTTTTTCGTCTGACTTGGCAATGAGCTGGCAGCTGTTTATTTGGGCAGTGCTTTCTACGTTATTCGCCATCGCATGGTTTAAGGTGCTGCGCCCTAAAATGACGGATCGTACCAAGGCAGGTATTGCACGTGAAGCTATAGCCGGTGAAGTTGGTATGGTGATTAAAGCGCCTAGCGATGGAGTAAGGGGTCGAGTTCGTTTTACCACGCCTATCTTAGGGGATGATGAATGGACGTTTATTTGCGAAGAGCCCGTGATAACTGGCGATAAGGTTCAAATTAAAGAGGCTTCTGGCAATGCGCTGGTGGTGACCAAGGTAAGCTGAAGAACTAAACAGGAGCAAGGTATGGATGATGCATTAATAGTAGCGGTTGTTTTTCTGGGGCTAGTATTTTTAACCATTTCAATGGGGGTAAAGCTGGTGTCGCAAGGCTCAAAGCAAGTTATTCAGCGGCTTGGTAAGTTCCACAAAACATTAGGTCCGGGTTTAAACCTTGTTGTGCCGTATATAGATCAAGTGGCTTATCGCGTTACAACCAAAGATATCGTGATGGATATTCCGTCTCAAGAAGTGATTACCCAAGACAATGTGGTGATTATTGCGAATGCGGTGGCTTACATTAATATTGTTGAGCCAGAAAAAGCAGTGTATGGCGTTGAAGATTATGAAATAGCCATTAAAACATTGGTGCAAACGTCACTAAGGTCGATTATCGGCGAAATGAAATTAGATGATGCTTTATCATCTCGGGATCTTATAAAGACACGCCTAAAAGAGGCTATTTCCGATGATATTGCAGACTGGGGAATTACCTTAAAAACGGTAGAAATTCAGGATATTACACCATCTGGCACCATGCAAAATGCGATGGAAGAACAAGCGGCGGCTGAAAGACAACGACGAGCTAGGGTAACCCGAGCAGATGGTGAAAAATCAGCCGCTATTTTGGAAGCCGAAGGTCGCTTAGAAGCCTCTAAAAGAGACGGTGAGGCACAAGTAGTGTTGGCAGAAGCCAGTAAAACGGCCATTACCAAAGTAGCAGAAGCAATTCAGAATAAAGAATTACCGGTGATGTATATTCTTGGTGAGAAATACGTGGACGCGATACGTGATATGTCAACATCCGATAACGCCAAAACCATCTTGCTACCGGCAGATTTGCCGGCAGCTATTAGGGGGATGTTAGGCGGAAAATAACGGCTGATTATTGAATAACTCGAGCTTTACTCGTTGGGCTTTCAATAACGGTGACTTGATCGCCTTTTCTGAAGAAAACATTTGAGTTCACTTCTTGAACGATGGCTCGAACTAGTCCATCTTCAAATTGTAAGGTAATTTGTACGCCATTGGCCTTGTTGTACAGTTCGTCTGCTTTTTTACCAATCATGCCGCCAACAACTGCACCTGCAACGGCTGCAGCCGCACTGCCTCTGCCACCACCAACACTGCTGCCGGCAATGCCACCGAGTAGACCCCCCGTAATTTTACCGACTATGTTACTCGCTGAATCTATCGTTACGGGCTGCACATCTAGTACCGTGGCATGGGATACATGCATGGGGTGGTTGGCTTCGCGGGTGGAATAATTTTCTGTTGAGTGGCCATAAGGGTTTGGCCCTGCGCAGGCAATTAAAAAAAGGGACAGGGTTAAAATAGGCAGTAATTTCATGATGATCTCCTTATAAAAATAGGCGTCACTTTGTTAGAGCCTATTTGCTAACTATTGGTTCCTTTGCCCGAAAGTTTGGGGGCATTTTTTAATCTTATGCCAGACTTAGGGTAAAGGATAGTGCATTTAAAATATGCGCGACGCTTGTCCTTCTTGCCATTGAGGGTGCTTATTCATGATGCTGGCGAACAACTCAGATGAAATATAATGCTCAAACCAGCGTTGTAAATTTTTATAAGGCGTTTGGCGAAACCAATCAATATCAATGTGGGCAAACTGACGTATGAATGGAAAAATGCCAATATCAGCCAACGATGGGTTCTCGCCAAGCAAGTATTGGTGTTGTGCTAATTTTGTATCCAGTAGGGTAAGAAAAGCCTCTGCTTGGTTGCGGTAATGTTCAGCAGGAAATTCGGGAAAGCGATCGGCGTATTTGTAATGATCCAAGTGTTGTTTGAAGTCATTATCATTTTGTTGAATTAAACGATTGGCTTGCTCGACCTGATGAGCGTCACCGCGAATATTGTTAGGGTCTTGTTGGGATGTTGCCCAATGCACAATATCCCAACTTTCATCAATCACCTCGCCGTTAGCGAGTTGAAGTACGGGCACGGTCGCTTTGGGTGAAATATCCAACATGGCTTGTGGTTTGTTGCGTAGAACAACTTCTCGTAGTTCAACACGCACAGCACTGTCTTTAATTGCTAAGCGTGCCCGCATGGCATACGGGCAACGGCGAAACGAATATAAAATGGCTAAATCAGGCATCAGTGAAAAGGCTTAGTGGTGATGCCCGCCTGCTCCATGCGCGTGGCCATGAGAGATTTCTTCTTGCGTGGCTTCGCGAACATCAACAATATCGATGTCGAAATGCAGAGTTTGCCCTGCCAGTGGGTGATTGGTGTCTACTTTGGCCATAAATTTTCCCATTTTAACGATGCTTACTTGACGTTGGCCTTTTTCGGTATACACGGTGGCAATCATCCCGGGGCGCCATTTTTTAGCGCCAAGCAAATGCTTGACCGGCACGTTTTGTATAGAGTCATCAACGCGTTCGCCATAGCCATCTTTTGGGTGGACGGTGACGGTGAATTTATCGCCCGCCTGTTTACCTTCTAATGCCAGTTGTACGCCGCGAATCATACCGCCATGCCCTTGTAGATAAGCCGTCGCTTCTTTGCCGTCGGAACGTTCAATGATTTGATCTTCATCATTTTTTAAGGTGTAGTGAAAGCGTACAACAGCGTCTTTAGTAATCTTCATAATTGGCTACAAGGTAAGTGAGTAAAGGGGAATTTTAACATTCTAGTCGCCACCAAGGTGTAAACTAATCGTTATGACGAAGATAGATTTACATTCACATACCTTAGTGTCGGACGGCGCGCTAAGCCCCGCCGAGTTAATTGCCCGAGCCAAGGGGAATGGCGTGGATGTGTTGTCGATTACCGACCACGACTCTATCGGTGCGTATGGCGATTTAGTCGATATAGCGGGTGATGACTTAACGATTATTCCCGGCATCGAGTTTTCGACTCAATGGCGTGGAATAGGCGTTCATATTGTCGGCTTAAATCTACAGCTCGATAGTGCGTCGATACTTGAAGGCGTCGCGCAGCAAGAAAAAGCGCGTGGAGAACGGGCCGAGTTAATTTGCCAACGATTAATAAAGGCCGGGCTGGTTGTTAATTTTGAACGGGTCAAGGAGCTGGCTCAGCAGATGAATGTTGGTCGTCCACATTTTGCGCAGCACTTGGTTGAAATAGGAGCCGTTAAAAATATGGCTGCCGCGTTCAAAAAACACCTAGGCGACGGAAAAATTGGCGATGTAAAACAATGTTGGGCGGATTTACCACAAATTATTCAGTGGATAAGCGGTGCGGGTGGCATTGCTGTATTGGCCCACCCGCTGAAATATAAAATGACGCGGACTAAGTTGGCGCTGTTCTTGGATGATTTTATCGACGCTGGTGGGCGCGGCATGGAAGTTGTTTCTGGTCATCAAAGCAATGATGAAACGCGTTCGCTATCTCGTTTATGCGTAGCCAAGGGCTTACTGGGCTCGTGCGGATCAGACTTTCATCAGGTTAGCCAATGGAGCGACATTGGCGCTATGTCGGCTTTCCCCAAAGAGTGCGAGCCGGTATGGAGTGTTTGGAGCTAGTAAGGGTTTAGCCGAAACTCTATTTTCTGCTTGAAGGTGGACAGTGAATTGAATTTGCCGGTTGGAAATTGCCAAGTTTTGATGGCTTTGAGCGCTGACCTATCCAGTGCTGAAGAGCCGGATGATTGTATGATAATCGCGTTGTTTACATGGCCATTATTGGCGACAGAAATTTCAAAAATAACCACGCCTTCGACACCCCGGCGTCTAGCGATAGTGGGGTATTTAGGTTTGGGTTGGTAGGTCGGTTGCGGTGATGAAAAGATCGCCGGCTGCTTTACCGGTGAGGGCAGTGGCGATGAGGCTACTCGCTTTTTAACCACTGGCGGTTGGGGTTTAGGTGTTTTCTTGATGGTCTTAGGTTTTTTGTATATTTTTTTAACCGATGGTGCCTGCGTGACGATGCGTTTTTTTTCTACTGTTTTAGGTTGGGGCGGTTCAACCGGTTCAACCGGTTGTATTGGTTGAATAGGCGTAGGCTCTACCAGTGCAATACTGATGGATTTGGCTGGTATGCTCTCAATGTCTTCGGCTGAAAAAACACCCGTTTTATAGACGAAAGCGGCAAACAGTAGGTGTGCAACGATGGAGCTGACAACAAACAGCAACACGGGTGTTGGCTTGTAAGCCAAAGAACCCCATGGGTTTGTTGTGCTACTCAAAACCTAAACTAAGCCTTTTTAGGCTCTAATGTAACCGTGACAGCCTGCTGGCTAGGTTTTGCCAATCGCTTGTCGATAACGTTTTTAAGAGCGATGAGTAAGCCCAAGCCAATGAATGCGCCGGGCGGCAAAATAGCCAGTAAAAAGCCTTCGTAGTCGTTAATGACGTATATCGTCATGTCCCTTGCTGCTTCACCAAACATTAAGTGAGCGTTGGCGAACAAGGTGCCAGAGCCCAAAACCTCACGCGCTGCGCCTAAAATAACCAAGGCGCAGGTAAAACCAAGCCCCATTGCCAAACCATCGATGCACGATGCGAGCATGGGGTTTTTTGATGCAAACGCTTCTGCGCGGCCAATAATGGAGCAGTTAGTGACGATAAGCGGAATAAAAATACCGAGTATTAAATACAATTCGTAAAAGAAGGCGTTCATAATCAATTCAATTGCCGTCACAATCGATGCAATTATCAACACAAACACAGGTAAACGTATTTCGCTGCCTACTTGATGGCGCACTAAAGACACCACCGCATTGGATAAAATAAGCGTTAAGGTGGTGGCAATGCCCAAGCCTAAACCATTAATAACGGTATTGCTCACGGCCAAAAGTGGGCAAAGCCCGAGCAGTGCAACGAAGGCTTGGTTGTTATCCCAAAGGCCGTTTTTTAAGATCTGTTTATAGCTATCCATGGGTTTTCGCTAGTTTATCTTGGTTGGCTTGATAATATTGTAAGGTTTTTAGCACCATTTTAACTACCGCGCGGGGGGTTATCGTCGCGCCGGTAAATTGGTCGAAGTCACCGCCATCGCGTTTTACTCGCCAGTGTTTAACGTCGGGGTCGCTCAAGGAACGGCCGTTAAATGCATACACCCAGCCACTCTTATTGGTGTCTATTGCGTCACCTAAGCCAGGAGTTTCGTGGTGTGCGACGGCTCGAACACCAATAAGCTCGCCATTTTCTTTAATCGCCACCAATAACTTAATCGAACCGTTGTAACCGTCGGGGGCGGTGGGCGCTGCGATTAAGGCGACCAGTTGGCCGTTTTTGGTGGCACGGTAAAGGGTGACGTCTTGCTGTTTGCCGAAGGCCTTGGCGTCAGATACGTGCAGGGTATCTGCCAATAAATCGTTATCGTGCAGGGCGTTTGGCACTAGCTCGTGTAAGTTTTTTAAAACAAATAAGCGTTCATTTTCGGCAATTTGCTGATGGGTGAAGGAGTGTGTTAATGACACCAAACCGATGCCAATAAGGGAAAATAGTCCGAGCATCCAACCCGATTTAATCATAAATGCTTTGTTATCAACCATGTTATTTATGCCCGTAAACGCGTGGTTGTGTGTAGTGGTCAATCAATGGTACGGCCATATTGATAAGAATTACAGCGAATGCAATGCCTTCTGGGTAGCCGCCCCAAGTGCGAATAATATACGTAAGAACGCCAATCAACGCGCCGTAAATAAAACGCCCTTTCAGTGTGGTTGCCGCGGTAACGGGGTCGGTTGCAATAAAGAAGGCACCGAGCATTGCGCCGCCGCCCAACAGGTGGAAGGTGGGTGAGGGTGTCACTCCGGGTTCAAATAGATAGAACAGGGCGCTGATGACGAATAGGCCAGACAATAGTCCAGCAGGAATGTGCCAGCTGATGATTTTTTTGAACAGCAAAACAACACCGCCAAGTAGGTAAGCGATTGAAACCCATTGCCAGCCTTGTCCGGCGAGTGAACCGAATATCGATGCGGATTGGATTTCGTCCGTTGTTTGATTTAGGCTCAGTCGGGTTTTCATGTCATCCAGTGGCGTCGCTGCGGTCATTGCGTCAGCAAGTTCATTATTGGATGTTGAACCGATAATAATGGAAAAGATGTCGGTAAAACTTGTGCCAGACGGTAATAAATCATTTGGCAACATCCAAACGGTCATGCTTTTGGGGAACGATACCATCAGCACGGCAAACGCGACCATCGCCGGGTTGAACGGGTTGTAGCCCAAGCCACCGTATAAATGTTTGGCGATAACGATGGCGATAAACGCGCCAATAAAGGGAATCCACCAAGGGGCCAGCGTAGGTAGGGCCAATGCCAGTAATAACGCTGTCACCACGGCGCTTAAGTCGCTTAAAAACGGCGCGATGTGGCGACCGCGAAGATAGAGCATTAAGGCTTCAGCGGCAACCGCAGTGGACACGCAGATAATGATGTTGAACAACACGCCGTAGCCAAACTGCCAAATCATGGTGATGATGCCGGGTGCTAGTGCGATAAGCACCCATAACATCATCTTTTGGATACTATTTTGCGGTGCGATAAAGGGCGCGTTTGAGGTTAAAAAATGCACGGTTTAGCTCTTACTCTCGGTGTTGGTTTGTTTTTTCGCTTTCGAACGGCTGATGGCGGCGTCTATTTCTTCTTTAGCCGGTTTGCCTTTTAAAGCGGCTTTCTTTTTTCGTGATCGTTCGGCTCGTTCAGCCTTATCCTTAGCAATTCTCGCTTCGCGTGCTTCAAATCGCTCACGAGCAATGTCGGATAAATGTTTTTCGTGATTTTGTACTTTTAAGGCGCTTTTAGCGTAGCGAAAGTGTTGCACCAAAGGAATATGGCTAGGGCATACCACATCGCAACAACCACACTCGATGCAGTCAAATAGATTAAGGTTTTCGGCCTTTTCAAATTGTTCCGAACGGCTGAACCAATACAGTTGTTGTGGCAGCAAATTAGCTGGGCAGGCGCTGGCGCATAAGCCACAGCGAATGCAAGGCATGGCCAGTTTTTCGGTGACTGCTTCGTGTTTACTGGCCACTAAAATGCAATTGGTCGCCTTAACAACGGGGATTTCATCGTTTAACAGTGCAAAGCCCATCATTGGGCCGCCCATAATTAAGCGTTCAGCGGCATGGGTGTAGCCGCTGCACACTTCAATGAGCGTGCTGATGGGCGTGCCAATGCGCACCTCAAGGTTGTGCGGCGTGTTAACGCCTTCGCCAGTGACAGTAATAATCCTTGAAGTGAGCGGTTTGCCATCAATAACCGCCTGTTGAATCGCATGAACTGTGCCCACGTTGATTGATACAATGCCAATATCAGCAGGAATATTGCCGCTGGGTACTTCTTTGCCCGTCAGCGTTTTGATGAGCTGCTTTTCACCGCCGGTGGGATAAATCGTGGGGATTTGAACCGCTGTAATAGCGCGGTTGGCATTGTTGGCTAGCGCAGATTGAATGGATTTAAACGTGTCCGGCACGTTATCTTCAATGGCAATAATCGCCTGTTTTGCGCCTAGCATGTGCAGCAGTATTTCAACGCCTTGCAATACGCGTTCAGCACGTTCTTTGAGCAAACGGTCATCACAAGAAATATACGGTTCACATTCCGCGCCATTTAAAATCAGGGTTTCAATATGACGGGCTTTGCTTTGGTTGTCCAGCTTAATGGCGGTAGGGAAAGCCGCGCCGCCAAGGCCTACAATGCCTGCTTCGCGAATAAGGGCGACCAGTTTGGCGACGGATAATCGCCTAAAGTCATCGCAAGGTGTGTGTGTTATTTCAGTATCCAGGCCATCGGTTTCAATTGTAATCGATGGGGCAGAAAACCCTGATGGGTGCGGAATCAGGTGATCCTCAAGGCTTGTCACAACACCCGAACTACCGGCATGAATAGGTGCGCTGATAAGACCTTGTGCATCCGCAATTTTTTGACCGCGCAACACCTTATCACCAACAGTAACGAGGGGTGTTGCGGCATTGCCTATGTGCTGACGTAAGGGGTAAACCAGTTTACTGGGGACGTTCGAGCACTCAATCGGTAAATTAACCGATTCGTTTTTGTGTTCTGCTAAAGACGGTAAGCCGCCATTGAAACGCCATAACTTCATGAGGCCGCCTTTTGCTGGTTCGCATCCGGT
>DUCA01000148.1:0-3942 GCA_012960055.1 Cycloclasticus sp. | reverse complement strand
AGCAAGCGGCTCCATGGTGATGCACTCAACGGGGCATGGCGGTAGGCATAACTCGCAGCCGGTGCATTCAGCCTCAATCACGGTGTGCATGTGTTTAGGTGCGCCCAATATCGCATCAACGGGGCAGGCTTGGATGCACAATTTGCAACCAATACAGGTTTCTTCGTCAATAACCGCCACCAAGGTGGGTTTTTCAATGCCGTTTTCTTCGTTAAGAGATTTAACCTCAACGCCGAGTAAGTCCGCTAGCGCGACAATGCCTGCTTCGCCACCCGGTGGGCACTGGTTAATATCGGCTTCGCCATCCGCAATGGCTTGTGCATATGGGCGGCAACCCGGAAAGTTGCATTGACCGCACTGGGTTTGCGGTAGCACGGCGTCGATTTGATCGACTATCGGATCGCCTTCAACTTTAAAGCGAATAGCGGCGTAACCAAGCAAAATGCCCAGTCCTGCAAACAATACAATGAGGATGACAAACGACATGGTTAGAATTTCACCAAGCCAGAGAAGCCCATAAAGGCAACGGACATTAAACCGGCCGTAATTAACGCAATGGCATTTCCTTTAAACGGTTCGGGAACATCCGATACGGTGATGCGTTCGCGGATGGTGGAAAAAAGCACTAATACAAGCGAAAAGCCAACGGCAGCGCCAAAGCCATATAAACCAGACTCGATAAAGCCATGGTCTTCTTGCACGCTTAATAGGGCAACGCCAAGCACCGCACAATTGGTGGTAATAAGCGGTAGGTAAATACCCAACACTTGATACAGCAGCGGGCTGGTTTTATGCACAATCGCCTCAGTCATTTGAACCACAACGGCAATCACCACAATAAAGGTAATAGTACGCAGGTATTCTAGGCCGAGTGGTTCCAGCAAGTATTGATTCGCTAAATAGCTGCAGATGGACGCCAGAGTTAACACGAAGGTTGTCGCCAAGCCCATGCCCATAGCCGTTTCCAGCTTGTTTGAAACGCCCATAAACGGGCACAAGCCGAGAAACTTGACCAAGACAAAGTTGTTAACCAGTATGGTGCTGACTAAGATAAGTAGGTATTCAGACATGGGTCAATATTCGTTTTTGGCTAGTATAGCCCGATTAGCGTGGTTGATATAAATTCGCGCCAACTCATATAATAATTAGGAATATCAATTCAATCTTTTATTCCATAAAGGAATTATAGTGGTTTTCCATGTGTTGCTCAATGTTAGATCCACGGATTAGCTTGTTATTTAACCCGCATGCCAGGTTGTGCGCCATTATCAGGTGACAAAATCCATATTTCGTCGCCACCTGGTCCGGCAGCTAATACCATGCCTTCTGATACGCCAAAGCGCATTTTTCGTGGTTTTAGATTGGCAACCATAACGGTTAACCTGCCCTCTAAATCTTCTGGCGAATAGGCTGATTTTATACCGGCAAGAACTTGCCGAGTTTCATCGCCTAGGCTTAAGGTTAAGCGCAATAACTTGTCTGCTCCTTCAACGTGTTCGGCTTTTTCAATTAATGCCACACGTAAATCAATTTTGGCGAAATCATCAAACTCAATCATGTCGGTTTTTTCAGTGGATTCTTTAGGCGTTTGTTTTGCCTTAACAGGCGTAGTTATTTTTTCTAAGTTTTCTTTTGATGCTTCAATTAAGGCGGCCAATTTGTCTGGGTCTACGCGTGTCATCAAGGGTTTGAATTTATTGATGCCGTGATCAGTTAAGGGAGTTAGCTGATTCGGCCATGTTAATTCGCCTGCGTTTAGGAAGGTTTCTGCTTTGCCGACCATGTCGGGGACAACGGGTTTCAAATACGCGGCAATCACGTAGAACAGGTTGATGCCCATGCTGCAAATGGCGTGTAACTCAGCATCGCCGCCATCTTGTTTGGCGAGCACCCACGGTTGTTTGTCGTCAATGTATTGATTGGCTTTATCGGCGAGTGCAGAAATGGCGCGCATGGCCTTGCCGTATTCGCGTCCTTCGTAATGCTCGGCGATGGCTTCGTTGGCATCAATAAATTCTTGGAATAGCGCAGGTTCTGCGCACTCTGCAGACAGTAAGCCGTCGAAGCGTTTTTTAATAAAGCCACTGCAACGGCTGGCAATGTTGACGACTTTGTTCACGAGGTCGGTATTGACGCGTTGGCTAAAGTCTTCAAAATTCAGGTCGATGTCTTCCACGCGGCTGGATAATTTAGCGGCGAAATAATAGCGTAAATATTCTGGATTTAAGTGGTCTAAGTAGGTACGCGCTTTGATAAACGTGCCGCGTGATTTAGACATTTTTTCACCGTTAACGGTTAAAAATCCGTGCGAGAAAATCGCCGTGGGCGTTCTAAAACCCGCACCGGTTAGCATAGCTGGCCAGAACAAGGCGTGGAAATAGACGATGTCTTTACCGATAAAGTGGTACAGCTCTGTTTGGCTGTCTTTGCCCCAATATTCATCGAAGTCTAAATCGCTTCTATCGCATAAGTTTTTGAAGCTGCCCATGTAACCCACGGGTGCATCAAGCCATACGTAAAAGAATTTGCCGGGTGCATTGGGTATTTCAAAACCGAAATAAGGCGTATCGCGTGAAATATCCCAATCTTGCAGGCCAACTTCAAACCACTCGTTTAACTTATTCGCGACTTGTTCTTGCAGGTGGCCGGAATGAGTCCATTCTTTCAGCATGGCTTCAAAATTGGCCAGTTTGAAGAAATAATGTTCAGACTCTTTTTCGATGGGTGTTTCCCCCGACACAGCAGAGACGGCATTGATTAAATCGGTGGGTGAGTAGGTTGCACTACACACTTCGCAGTTATCACCGTATTGATCTGCGGCACCACATTTGGGGCATTCGCCTTTGATGAAGCGATCCGGTAAAAACATTTCTTTAACGGGGTCGTAAGCTTGGGTGATAGTTTTGTTGTGAATATGCCCCTGTTCGTGCAGACGGTTATAAATCAACTCTGCAAAATGGCGGGTTTCGTCCGAATGGGTGCTGTAGAAATTATCGAAAGCGACATTAAAATCGCTGAAATCGGCGTTATGTTGGGTCCATGTGTCTGCAATCAGTTGTTCTGGCGTAATGCCTTCTTGCTGTGCTCTAAGCATAATGGGCGTGCCGTGGGCATCGTCGGCGCAAACGTAGTGGCAGTTGTGACCGCGCTGTTTTTGGAAGCGTACCCAAATATCGGTTTGGATGTACTCAACTAAATGGCCAATATGAATGGGGCCATTGGCGTACGGTAATGCGCTGGTAACAAGGATTTTTCTGATTTCTTTTGACATAAGACTATGGGGTACAAGCAAATAAGTAGACACGGTGTTTGCTTTCTATGAAGTGTGCACCGATGACGTGTTAACGGGTTGATTTATAGGGAATATTGTCCCACAAATTGGGCGGTAAATCTGCTGAGAGTGACGTAAAGCGCGGAGTTTATAAAAAAAGGACAAGTATCAACGACGATGCTTGCCCTTTTTATGCCTGAATTTGGCTGTATTTAAAAATACAGCTCTTAGCAAAGTCTGATGTTGGGTTTGCAGTCCAATCGGCTTTAGGTTTGGCTTTCATGTCGGTACACCACGCTTCACTGCCAACTTCTGGTGCGCAGGCAGTTAGTGACCATAAGAAAGCGGTTGAAAGAGCGGTAAGGCTCATTTTTTTTGATGTTATCCATGAAGGTTCCCTTCCCGTGGTTAAGTCCAGTGAGTGGGATATGGAAGATACTAATTAGATGGCGCAATGTAAGGATATCGTTAAGACCTAAAGTTAACCAAAGCGTTTGATAAACGTATAAAATAACTCGTTTTATTTTATTGGTATTCGGAGCGAAAATGAGTGACTTGTCAGTAGCAGATATAGAGCAGAAGCTAAAAGAGTTTATGGACCCGTTAACGGGTAAAACGATTATGACGAGTAAAGCGTTAAAAAACTTAACCTTGGTTAACGGTGAACTGCG
>DUCA01000147.1 GCA_012960055.1 Cycloclasticus sp. | reverse complement strand
GGAATTTATCGACTGCTGCATTATGTTGTTTCAATGTTTCCGAGAACACGTGCTTTCCATCACCACTTGCCACAAAGTATAAGCTGTTAGTTTCTGCTGGGTGTAAAACAGCCTGTATAGAAGCTTTACCCGGCATGGCAATGGGTGTTGGTGGCAAGCCGTATCGTGTGTAGGTATTGTAGGGTGTATCTTGACGTAAATCTCGGAATCTTATGTCACCTTTGTAACGTTCACCCAGACCGTATATCACCGTCGGATCTGTTTGCAACTTCATGCCTATTTCAAGCCGCCGCATAAACAATCCGGCTATTAGCTCCCGCTCAGCCGCCACGCCCGTTTCTTTTTCAACAATGGAAGCCAGGGTAAGCGCTTGGTAGACGTCTTTAATCACCGCCTTTTTCTCTCTTTTGAGCCAGGCAGAATTAACGAAAACTTGCATCGCACGATACGCGCGCTTAATTAACTGCGCATCCGTTGTGTTCTTGATGAAAAAATACGTCTCGGGTAGCAATAGACCTTCGAGGTGTTGCTCGGGGATATTTAACAATTCAAGATACATCGCCATATCTGCATTCCTTGGAAGCGTGCTTTGAATAGCGGGATGCTGTTGAATATCTTTTAGACATTCTTTAAATGTTTGCCCTTCAATAATTGCAATTGTGTACTGATTAACCTTGCCTTTGAGCAAAAACCCTAAAATTTGCACCGGCGTTAAGCCAGGAGAAAACTGATATTCACCTGCCTGTATTTTATTCGCAGCGCCTTGAAAACGAACCAGCCATTTGAA
Organism: Cycloclasticus sp.; assembly: GCA_012960055.1. GTDB lineage: Bacteria > Pseudomonadota > Gammaproteobacteria > Methylococcales > Cycloclasticaceae > Cycloclasticus. The sequence continues at coordinate 2,433 of DUCA01000147.1, read as the reverse complement.
CCAACGTCCATCAACCACTGATTTTTGCTCCAGCCTTGAAATGATTTGATTTAGGTTTTGGCCCGTTTCAATACTTACCACGACAGAACCCATTTCGTCCGTGATATACGAATCATTAATTGAGTTCTGATACAGCATCCAAAACCAGCCTATCGATAAGCTGCCGACAATAATAGTTAAGGCAATTAAACGTCTCATGTGTTTGCTTTACACTCCTTTCGCTATGGCCGTTAAAATACATTCCAACGCCCATTGCGCGTGTGAAGTTCCATTTTTATACACCGTCGTTCCACCTGATGATATTCCAGTCACCGGGCGGATAGGCATTAGGCTATTTGTTATAAATATTTCCTCTGCTTCTTGTAGCTCATCCAGTGTTAACACATCGACCTTGCACGGGATTCTATCTGCTTGTGCATGCTCAATTAACATATTCCGAATAACCCCTGATACGCCACAATTATCTAATTTAGGCGTTATTAAAACATCATTCTTTACAATGAATAGATTACTCATGGTGCCTTCAATCACTGCGCCATCGGTATCTAACATCAGTCCTTCGACTTGCCCAAGCTCTCCAAGCTCGGTTCGCGCTAAAACGCGTTCTAATTGATTAAGGTGCTTAATACCTGCTAATAAAGGCTGTTTGCTCAAGCGAGTTTGGCACAATGTTAAGTTAATTGGCCGCAAGGACTTCGCGATGCCTTTGCCTGCCGAGTTAAACGTAATAACACGCGTAATACTTGGCTTATTGGGTGGCAAAAATCCTCGCTCTCCCAACCCTCGGGATAAGATTATTTTTATCACCCCGTATTTATGGTTTGCAATTAATCGAGTGATTTCATTGTCTATCACCGTCATGTCAGGCACTGGAAAACCTAGAACAACACAGCCTTTTTGCAAACGACTTAGATGTGCTGACAAAAAGCTAGCGCGACCCGACTCAACTAAAATTGTTTCAAACAAACCATCGCCGTATTGGAAGCCTCTATCTAGCGGACTGATCCCCCCATCAATTTTGCCATTTATTAGCATATTTTCTGTCATACAATCGTTAGAGAATCTAGAAGAGCTTTGGCTTTATGCCGTGTTTCTTCCAACTCATTTTCCGCCACTGAATCTGCAACGATACCCGCGCCAGTTCTAAGCGTTATTTTTCTATCCGTAACGGTAAACGTCCGAATCAAAATATTTAAATCTAAATCACCATTATGGTTAATGTACCCCATCGACCCTGTATACGCACCACGAGGTGCTTTTTCCAACTCTTGAATAATTTCCATGCAGCGCACTTTAGGGCAGCCTGTAATAGTGCCGCCAGGAAACACCGCTTTAATAACGTCCGATGGCGTTATATTGGGTAGCAGTTCACCGCGTACATTTGAAACAATATGGTGGACCGCCGCGTATGATTCCAGCGTCATTTTCTCATCGACCATCACCGTGCCTGTTTGGCTCACCCGACCAAGGTCATTACGAATAAGGTCAATCAGCATGATATGTTCCGCATTTTCCTTGGCATTTACCAACAAATCATTGGCTGATTTTTTATCCGCATCCATATTTTGACTTCTAGGGCGTGTTCCAGCAATTGGCCGCATTTGTACAACACCGTGGTTGCAGCTCACTAGGCGTTCCGGGGAAGACGAGCAAATAACACTATCTCCGTAGCGAGCTAAACCCGCGAATGGAGCTGGATTATGTGCCCTTAATGACCGATACACATCAAGGTAACTGGTCTTATCTAGCAGCTCGCCCGTCCATTGTCTCGACAAATTAACCTGTAAGGTATCGCCTTCTTTTAAATACGCCTTAACCTGTTTAACACCGTCGATAAACAACTCTGGCGCGTCTTCTTTCAGCGATACTTGCGGCGATGATATCGTTGCTAGCAACTTGATGCTTTGAATATCCGCCCAAACTTCTTCTAATCGTTTCTCGTGGCCAATTTCACAGATAAGCCAACACGCATCGTCTTTATGGTTCTTAATGATGGCGACAGGGATACGCACCGCGCTGGCCACAGGAAGGCTCGAATCAACGGTGAGACTAGATAGTTTCGCTTCAATTTCACCGATTAACTCATAGCTCAAAAATACAAACCAACCACCGGTAAAGGGAAATGACGAATCGAGTGTTTCCTGTCCTAACGCGGATGTCTGTTCAAATGCACGATCAAAGTTTGTAAAGAAGTTAGCACCCGAAATATTGGACGATTCAATCACTTCGCCAGGATAAGCAAACAAGATATCAAAGCCAGCGGCCAATTCACTTAGCTGATGACTTTCAAGGAGAAAGGGGTAACGGCTTGGATTTAAAGCATGCAGGTCCAGTAAATCAATATCAAACGGAATTTTTGCTTTTACAAACGTGCCACAATGTTGACGAGCCAACCCCATTGGCAATGGCGATGACTAAATTTGTTTAAATACG
>DUCA01000146.1 GCA_012960055.1 Cycloclasticus sp. | reverse complement strand
GAGCCATTATTTCGATGCCTTTGCTGAAAAGCACGCTGACGAGAAAATCATCGACATTGTGCAAAAAACCTGGGGCAAGATGTCAGACAACGGCCATACTGCCGCTCTAAAAATAAACTTCTCAGCCAATCAACAATTGTTGATTAATAAAGCTTTAAGCTAACACCTAACGCAAATTAACACCTTATCGCCCCGCTTTAGCGTAATATTAACGGGCGATTACTTAAACGGGATATACCCATGAATAAGACGTTTCGAGCGCTTGCTTTGTTATCGCTCACCTTCTTTGCCACGTCATCATTGGCTGGGTTTTTGGACCAAGACTTTTCAAAAATTTCATTAAAAACAACCCACGTGCGTGGCAATATTTATATGCTTGAAGGCGTGGGCGGTTTTGCTGGCGGTAACATCGGTGTTTCTGCAGGCGCAGACGGTGTGTTGTTAGTAGACGATCAACTTAGCCCGATGCCAGAAAAAATCAATGCAGCCTTAACTGATATTAGTAAAGGCAAGCTTCGTTTTATTCTCAACACACACTGGCACGGCGACCATACCGGTAGTAACGCGCACTTTTCTAAGCATGCCACTATCATCTCTCACGCAAACGTTAGAAAACGGTTGATGGCTGACCAAGAAAATTTCTTTGGAAAATCACCCGCTAGCCCGAAAGAAGCATGGCCACTCATAACGTTTGAAGATGCCGTCAATATTCATTTTAATGACGAAGATATTCAATTTATTCACTACGCACACGGCCATACCGATGGTGATGCGGTTGTCTATTTTCCAAAAAGTAATGTGGCACATTTAGGCGATCATTTCTTTAACGGAATATTCCCTTTTGTTGACCTAGATACTGGCGGAAACGCTTTCAGCTTAACGCGCAACATTGGCAAGATTATCGAATCTTTACCGGATGATGCATTAGTTATTCCTGGTCACGGCGAATTATCTGATATAGAAGGTCTCAAGACCTATTACGCGATGTTAAAAAGCACAACAACTCATGTTAAGCAACTGGCTGCCAAAGGTGGGTCACTGGAAGATATACAGCTTGCAGGCTTACCCAGTGAATGGACTGCGTGGGGCGGTGGCTTTGTGAATGAAGCTCGCTGGATAAAAATTATTTACTTTAGCCTATCCAAGTAACGATGACGCAAAAGTCCGACCAACAGTGGCAAGAAATACTAACGCCTGAAGAATATCAAATTTGCCGACAAAAAGGCACCGAGCCTGCTTTTTCTGGCGTCTACGACAGCTGTAAAACATCGGGTATTTATCGCTGTAAATGCTGCCAAACGCCGTTGTTTGAATCTGATACTAAATATGACTCTGGTAGCGGTTGGCCGAGTTTTTGGAAACCCATCGGCCCTCAGAGCATCAAAGAAAACCGCGACAGCAGCCACGGCATGACTCGGGTTGAAGTGGTTTGCGCTGAATGCGACAGTCACTTAGGGCACGTGTTTGAAGACGGACCACAGCCTACCGGCCTACGCTACTGCATCAACTCGTCCTCACTCAACCTAGAAGAAAAAGAATAACATGCCCACCGCCCAACAACACGCACAAGCATTACTCGACTATATTGACGACAGCCCAAGCCCTTGGCACGCTGTCCACACTAGTGAGAAAGCACTTAGCGAAAATGGCTTCAGTGAACTAATTGAAGGTGATGTTTGGTCGCTGCAGCGCAACGGACATTATTACGTCAAACGAGATGATTCATCAATTATTGCGTTTACCGTGGCTGCTAATGATTTAGCACAAGACGGTTTTCGGTTAATTGGCGCACACACCGACTCACCCGGGCTACGTATAAAACCGAAACCGGATAACAAACAACATGGCGTTAATAGACTCGGTGTTGAAGTATACGGTGGCGCTTTGCTAGCGACCTTCACCGACCGTGATTTAAGCCTAGCAGGACGCGTGCATATCAATCAAAACGGCAAATTGGCATCCAAACTGATTCATTTTAAAAAGCCATTTTTGCGTTTACCCAACCTAGCTATTCATATGAACCCGAAGGTTAACACCGACGGCTTGAAGCTTAACAAGCAAACCGAATTACCCTTATTACTATCTATCGCGAGCGATCAGCCCGCATTAGTTGATTTATTAGCCGCCGAATTAAATGTTGATGCTTGCGCAATTTCCGCTTGGGAATTACACGCCTGCGACACACAATCCGGTGCATTATATGGATTGAATGAAGAGTTCTACGCCAATAGTCAACTCGACAACTTAGCCTCCTGCCATGCTGGATTGAGCGCCTTGTTATCTGATGCTTCACTGAACTCTAGCCAATTCAATGTCTGCGCATTTTTTGATCATGAAGAAGTTGGTAGCAACAGTCACAAAGGTGCAGATGGTAGTTTCTTACCCGACGTACTTGAACGCATTGCTGGCTCACTCGAGATGTCCGCAGAAGACTACAAACGCGCCTTATCCAATAGCTTTATGATTAGCGCCGATATGGCGCACGCCTATCAACCTAATTTCCCCAGCGCATATGAACCTGAGCACAAAGTATTGGTTAACCAAGGCCCTGTCATTAAAGTGAACGCCAGCATTCGCTACGCCTCTAACAGCGCGTCACAAGCTCGCTTTATTCAACTTTGCGAACAAGCCGACGTGCCGTATCAGCAATATTCCCACCGTACAGATATTGGCTGTGGCAGCACCATTGGCCCGATGACATCTGCCCGTTTAGGCATTAATACCGTTGATGTAGGCTCCCCGATGTGGGCAATGCACAGCATTCGCGAAAGCGCAGGCGTGCTTGACCATCAATACATCACACGCGTGTTTACCCAATTTTTTAGCTAAATCACCCATGAAGTTTAAATTCACCATCCTTATTTTCGTCGTCGCCGCGATTGCGATTTTTTTCATGCGCAACGAAAACTTCATCCCGCGCACCGCTCTCGCTATTTATCACCACTATATTGATAAAACCGAAGCCGACGCCATTGCCGGCCTAACACCTGAAGCTGCGGTAGATATTCAAAAACGCGTGGTGTATGCCTTATCGGAAAACTGGGGCGGTGTTGCCGGTTATAAAGCGGCCTTAACCAACGCTGATATTCAGCAAAAAATGGGCATTAAAGAACCCTTGCTTGGCATTTTCTTAAACAAAATGCTAATTAAAAGCCCTGCTGTCATTAACACCCGTTCTGCTGTTCACCCATTTGCCGAAGCCGACCTGTTAGTGCGCGTCAAAGACGCATCCATAAACGATGCAAAAACAGACG
>DUCA01000145.1 GCA_012960055.1 Cycloclasticus sp. | reverse complement strand
CGCCACCGTACTGTTGCTGTAATTGTGTGATCGCCGCAGCGCGATCTTGTTGAATATCGGCCGTTGTGCAATTTAACAAGCGAGCTGCTTCACCGACGTGCGGCGTTAATAGCCATTGACTATTCTTACGAGGTGCTTTTGCCAGCAAATTAAGCGCATCGGCATCCAACACCATCAATTTATTGGACTCTAATACCGCTTCGAACACTTGAATTGACCAAGCGTCTTGCCCTAAACCTGGCCCTAGCGCTATGACGTTACTTTGTTTGGTTAATTTTTTTAACTGCGCCTGATTCTCAACACCGTGACACATCAGTTCTGGACGAGACATCGCCATGACAGCTACGTGCTCGTGTCGGGTCGCCACACTGACAAGACCACTGCCAACGCGTAACGTCGCTTCAGCTGATAGCCGAATCGCACCTGCAAAACCCGTATTACCACCGACTAATAAGGCGTGGCCAAAGTCACCTTTATGAGCGTCTTTATTTCGTGGGCTCACACTTTTTATCATTTCTTCGAATGACATTGCAACAACATTGGGGAGTATTGGGTTAGACATATCGCATCAACAATTTATTGATAATTAAATTCAATGTATCCTACCGCAGATGAGCGAAAACAACACCGACTTCCAACGACTAGCAGACGACATTAAAGCCCTTGGCAAGTCGCTCGGCTTTCAACAGGTAGGAATTACCGATACCGAACTGTCTGATGCCGAGAGGCAACTCAACGATTGGCTGGATGCGGGCTTACACGGTGAAATGCACTACATGCAAAAACACGGCAGCAAACGGACCCACCCGAATGAATTGCACGAGGGCACTGTCCGTGTCATTTCCTGCCGCATGGATTACCTACCCGAAGCGATGCAACGCACTAATGAATTAATGGACGACCCCGTTCGCGCGTATATTTCGCGCTATGCGTTGGGCCGCGATTACCACAAAGTGATTCGAAAAAAATTACAAAAACTGGCTGATTTAATCGAACAAAAAATAGGTTCCTTTGGTTACCGCGCCTTTGTAGACAGCGCGCCGGTAATGGAAAAAGCGCTGGCTGAAAAAGCCGGCTTGGGCTGGATTGGCAAACACAGCAATGTGTTAAATAAACAAGCTGGCTCGTGGTTCTTTCTCGGTGAATTATATGTTGACTTACCGCTAGCCATCGACACACCGGCTGAAGAACACTGCGGTCGCTGTACCGATTGCATTGATATCTGCCCTACGCAGGCGATTATTGCGCCATATACCGTCGATGCGAGGCGTTGCATTTCCTATCTAACCATTGAGTTACACGGCTCAATCCCTGAAGAGTTTCGCCCTCTGATGGGTAATCGCATTTATGGCTGCGATGACTGCCAACAAGTCTGCCCTTGGAACCGGTTTGCAAGCCTCACCGATGAAGGTGATTTTATGCCGCGCCACGACTTAGATACCATTGATTTGCTTAAGATTTTTCAATGGAGCGAAGAAACTTTCCTAAAGAAAACTGAAGGTTCTGCTATTCGCCGAATTGGCCACGAGAGCTGGATTAGAAATATCGCCATAGCCCTAGGCAACGCGCCTAAAAACGACGCAATTTTAGCCGCGTTAACCGCACAGGTAAATCACCCTAACTCCATCATCCGTGAACACGTGCTATGGGCAATTGAACAACAAAATAACTAAATAGCAGAGTAAATACTAAAGTTTGCACTACACCTGCCGTTAATAACCACACAAGATCCTTAAGATTGCACTAGTCCCTCCCGAGGTAAACATAAAAAAGCGAAGCGATTATTCCATTAAAAGTTTGGCACCACTTTTCATTATCAGTCTGTGCATTGGCTCCGGCTTGATCAGTCTGTGCATTGGCTCCGGCTTGGTGATTGGTTATTTTTCGCCTGACGATATGACGCATATTATTTCATCCGTCTCTACCGCCGCTCTCTCTGTATCTGCAGCCTTAGTGGTGATGTTTATTTTGTTTTTACGTCCTACCCTTCGCTCCCTAGGCTTCATCACCTATGCATTAAGTAGTAATAAACGAGCCCCTAAAAACGAGGATCAGCGCATCAAAAAAACGCTCTCACCAACGACTTGGATGCCGCGATTAATAACTATCAGGGCGATTTTTATGAACGTGCTAAACGCTTAGGCAGTAGTGGTAATACAATTGGCATCGGCTCTGCTGAAATGTCCGGTTTTGTCGATAAATTAAACATCACCAGTCAAAACCAAGCCGATAATGCAGCCGCCAGAACAAGTACCTCTTGCGCCGGCGAACATGGCCGAGGTTTTGCGGTGGTCGCCGATGGAGTGCGTGAGTTAGCCAACAAAACGCTACGGCGACCAGCGACATTGCTGAGCGAAATAGGTGTTGAGACCGTTACCGCGGTTAATATTATGGAAAACTAGAAGTCGACGTGACCAATGTGGTTGAATCCACCGAGTTAATCGGCCAAACACTCAGCAATATTAATACCGAAGCGACGGCATCTGAAAACCAAGCCCGCGATATTCAAGGCATGATTTTAGAACACGTGATGGCAACCTCTGAAATTTCAAACTCGATTGAACAAGTACGCCAAAAGCTTAAGCTCACCGAAAAAGAGTCTGCCACCGCTTCCGAGCAAGCCATGAAGTTATTTGCCATTTCGGAGACCATTTACAACGATTTATCCATCTTCAACTTAGGCAGCATACACGATGACATTAAGAAAGCTGGCAAACGTTTATTTCAAGGTCCAACGGGCATTCTCTGTGGCTCGCATACGCAAGAGTTTTTACTACAAACTTATAAATGCGATACCGGTGAAATTCTCCATGATTTATCCGCGCCCATTTATGTTAACGGACAACACTGGGGTGCCATCCGCATGGGCTATAAAGCAGAATCAGCGCATTAATACTTGAGGAATGTTTGGCGGTAGTATTTAAGCTCTTCTATCGACTCGATCACGTCGTCTAATGCTTGGTGTGCTGCCTTCTTTTTAAAGCCTTTCATAATCTCTGGTGCCCAGCGGCTGGCTAGTTCTTTAAGCGTGCTGACATCTAGGTTTCTATAGTGGAAATAGCTTTCAAGTAGCGGCATAGTATTCGCCATAAAGCGCCTGTCTTGGCAGATGCTGTTACCACACATCGGCGACGCCCCCTTGGGCACCCATTGCTCTAGGAATTCAATCGTTTGTTGTTCGACGTCTTGCTCATTCAAGGGACTACTCAATACGCGTTCAATTAAACCCGACTGCCCGTGATGGTGCTGATTCCAATCATCCATCGCATCCATCGC
>DUCA01000144.1 GCA_012960055.1 Cycloclasticus sp. | reverse complement strand
TTGATACCGAAGGGAAAGCTCGGTTGTTAGCCACGCAAAGCAGTTCAGCTGAGGATATTGAAATTGATTTGAAGAATTTAATTGATGCCTCAAACTAAGTGCTAATAAAAATATCTTCTAGTCCTTCGTTTTTTCAGATTCCATTAAAATAGGTAAAACGCCAATATCGTGAAACGAGCCTGTTAACATGGCTTAATCTGGCTCAAGGTTTGGCGCCGACATGTCTAATGCCCTGCTAAACGCAGCAACATGAACGCTGTGCTCCCATGCTTTGTTAAAGCGATTGGCAAGAACCTTTGATTGAGAATTGACCATTGGCTCAACGGTGATGCTCATGATTAAATTACCACCTGCACGATTGCCCATTGATGTTATTGCAATTTGAATATTTTCTATCTTGTTGCTAGCTCTGTAGAGCGGAGAGCTGGCAACCTTTAGTAGCTGTGCGGATAATGCAGCATCGGTATTGATGATGCGTGCTAACTCTTCTGCCGTTGTGTTTCCATTATCTGCCACCTCAATAGCAAGGTCTGGAAAAGTAGCTAAAACCAAGGCTTCATTCTATAGGTCATTCTTTAAATGTTTGTAGAAAATCTTCTGTGACAGAGACGGTTCATTTCAACCCCATTCGCTTAGCTAATGATTTTAGTCTAGACCATATTTTGGAAGTTGGATTGATAATTTTGTGTCATCTTGCAAGATCAATTCGTGCTGCTGAATGTAGTCAGTTTTTAACACGATAAGGCCTGAAAAGTTAGAACCTGTATCGGCTATTGAGTTTAAAACAGTACCTATGCTGTTTTGATTGTTTGGCAAATAAATATTTTCGCCACACTCAAACAACTTATCTGATTGATAAATAACTAATCGTTTTTTAACGCTACCTTTGTAATGTAGTCGTGCTACTACTTCTTGTCCCGTGTAGCAACCTTTCTGAAAGCTAATGCCTTCAAGAAGTTCTAGGTTAAGCATTTGAGGGATAAACAATTCGCTCGTATTTAACGTTATATCGGGGAAGCATTCCGCGGCCATTAACTGATCCCAATGAGCACGGTTTGAATCTAATGTGTAATTAGAATCTGCGGATATCAATTGATGTGTATCAACACTTATAACGAACATCATTAGGTTGAGGTCACCACCCAGTGTAACTGATGCTATCGTTTGTAGGTCTTTTCGCGTGTTGTCAGAAATAGCGACTTGTGAACCAAGCGCTACATAGGTATTTGATACATCGGCAATTTGGACGTCTGAGCGAAAAACAAACATTTTTAAGCGTTTAATGAGGCGGTCAACCCATTCGGTATTGATTAGCATATAAATAATGCCGTCGACCTTGAATAGGTGAAATAAGCTAATGACGCGGCCCTTTGGATTACATAACGCGCCGAAAACACTGTTGCCAGCATTCAAACAGGCGACATCACATGTGGTTTGGCCTTGCAAAAAAGATTCGGCATCACTGCCTGAAAAGGCAATCAACGATTTAATTCTTGAAAGGTCATGGAGTTTGTTCATAGTTGATGATTTTTTTATCCGTTTACTTAAGCTTATTGTATCGTTAAAAAGGCTTATGCTGCAGTACAAAAAAACGGTGTATTTCCTTGAATATATCGAAGTGATGTTTTAACCTAGCGGGCTCAAATCCTTAGGTTTAATTCGATGAATGATGAAGTAGAAAAAGTTAAAGCATCTAAGAAAGATGTTGAGACAAAAAATATCGATAAGGCTGTCGAAGGAAAAAAGGAAGTTAATGGGCGGAAAGGTTTGGAACCAACACGTTATGGTGATTGGGAAAAAAACGGTCGTTGCATTGATTTTTAACATAGGTTAATTAACTAATTTCGCACTATAGAGGTTTTACATGAGTAGCAATAACAGACCACTCTCTCCACATTTAGATATATATAAGTTACCACTGTCGGCTCTTCTTTCAATCGTTCACCGAGGTACCGGCGCATTTCTAACCTTTGGCTCGATTGTACTAGTTTGGTGGTTAATGGCACTGGCCGGTGGCGAAGAAGCATTTATGTCAGCTCAATCTTTTATGGGTAGCTTTATTGGTCGATTGATTTTATTCGGCTGGTCTTTCGCCTTGTTTTTTCATTTAGCAAACGGTATTCGCCATTTGTTCTGGGATGCGGGTTACGGCTTTGAAAAAGATGAAGTTGAAAAATCATCATTTATTGTTTTAGGTACCGCAGGCTTGCTCACATTGTTTGTTTGGGTTGCTGCATTTTCATTTGGCGTAGGAGCATAAAATGAGTTTAAGAACACCGTTAGGCGAAGCTAAAGGCCTAGGTTCAGCAAAAGAGGGTTTGCATCACTGGTGGGCACAACGTGTCACAGCCGTGGCGCTTATCCCTTTGACTATTTGGTTTGCATTCAAAGTTGCCGTACTCAGCTTGTCTGATTATCAGACTGTTTTAGAGTCCATCGGTTCTCCATGGTCTGCAGCTTTGATTGTGTCTTTAATTGTTGCCGCTTTCTATCATGCGGCCTTGGGTATGCAAGTGATATACGAAGATTACATTGGCAATAAGGCGGCTCGTATAGTCTCCATTATGGGCACCAATCTTTTATTATTTTTATTAGCTACGGCTGCAATTATTGCTGTTGTGCGTATTGCCCTTGGAGGCTAGAGTTTTATGAATATTTCAGATTATAAAATAACCGAACATAAATACGACGTTGTCGTCGTTGGTGCTGGAGGCGCTGGTTTACGTGCGACGTTTGGTATGGCTCAAAAAGGCCTTAAAACAGCGTGTATAACTAAAGTATTCCCAACACGTAGTCATACGGTTGCGGCTCAAGGTGGTATCAGTGCCGCGTTAGGTAATATGGGTAAAGACGATTGGCGCTGGCATATGTATGACACCGTCAAAGGATCTGATTGGCTCGGCGACCAAGATGCCATTGAATACATGTGCCGTGAAGCAATTCCTGCGATCGTAGAGCTTGAGCATTACGGTGTGCCATTCTCACGTACGGAAGAAGGTAAAATTTACCAACGTCCATTCGGCGGTATGACCACTAATTACGGTGAAGGAACCGCGCAACGTACCTGTGCAGCTGCAGATAGAACAGGCCACGCGATTCTTCACACCTTATACCAACAATCTTTAAAGCATGATGCTGAGTTCTTCATCGAATACTTCGCGCTTGATTTAATTATGGATGACGACGGCGTTTGCCGCGGTGTGTTAGCACTTAAAATGGATGACGGTACATTGCATTTGTTCCGTTCACACATGGCTGTGATGGCAACTGGTGGCTACG
>DUCA01000143.1 GCA_012960055.1 Cycloclasticus sp. | reverse complement strand
TCTCGCGGACTGATCGGCTTCCGTGGACATTTCCTTACGCTGACATCTGGCTCAGGCATCATGACCAGCATCTTCGATCATTACGGACAAGTAAAAGCCGGGGAAATTACTTCTCGCCAAAATGGCGTACTAGTTTCTATGGCAAAAGGCAAAACAGCGGCCTTTGGCTTATTTGGACTACAAGATCGCGGCAAGCTTTTCTTAGGCCACGCCGAAGCAATCTATGAAGGTCAAATTGTTGGATTACATTCCAGAGACAACGATTTATCTGTAAACCCAACAAAAGGCAAGCAGCTGACGAATGTTCGCGCCTCAGGTACTGATGAAGCATTAACCCTTGTACCACCTATCGTGATGACGCTAGAGCAAGCTCTTGAGTTTATTGAAGACGACGAATTGGTAGAAGTAACGCCACATCACATTCGTTTAAGAAAGAAACTGTTGACCGAAAACGAACGTAAGCGCGCATCGCGCGGACCCAAGTCTTAACAGACCTGAGCGGCCACACAAAAGGGCGTAAGTTTTATTGCGCCCTTAACGTACGAATGTAAAACCGCAAAACTATCAAAACAAAAAAAACCGGCGGAGAAAACTCCGTCGGTTATTGTGGTCACCTAGCTTGGCTGGCAAAATCTATCCTTTTCAACATCCTTGTTGACGATGTAATCCTTTACATCCTACGTCCTTACGAACATTCCTTGTTCAGCGAGATCCTTCTCGCAGATTCTTTCGGTGACGGTGTAAGTATAAGAGACTTATATTTTTTAAAAAAGCGGCATAAACTTCTTTGCACGTAAGCGTATGCTTACAGCAACTTCCCAAACAAATCGATTTTCATTGTTGAAAATAACCATTAGTATATTAATCGAACCCTAATATTAAGAGACACGCCCATGAGCTGGACTAAAAAGATACTCCGCATTAACCTAACCGACCGCACATCAACGGCTGAAGATTTGAACATGGAATGGGCTGGCTTGTACCTCGGTCAACGCGGCTTAGCAACGAAATACTTTACCGAGGAAGTTGATCCAAAAGTCGCCCCCCTTTCTGCCGACAATAAATTATTCATGGTCACCGGCCCTTTAACCGGCACCATGGCGACAACAGGTGGTCGTTATTCGTGCGTGACTAAAAGCCCGTTAACAAACGCACTAGCCTGCTCAAACTCAGGCGGTTTCTTCGGCAACGAAATGAAATGCGCCGGCTGGGATATGATTATTCTAGAAGGCAAAGCCAGCTCACCGGTGTACATTCACATTAGCAACGAACAATGCGACATTCTTCCTGCCGAGGACATCTGGGGCAAATCCGTTTGGGAAGCAGACGAGTGGTTACACGCCAAACACCAAGACCCACAGCTACGCATTGCAGCGATTGGCGTACCGGGTGAAAACGGCAATTTATATTCCGCCATTGTTAACGACCTTCATCGCGCCGCTGGCCGCTCAGGCGTCGGTACCGTGATGGGCTCTAAAAATGTTAAGGCGGTAACGCTTCGCGGCAGCAAAGGCGTGGGCAATATTAAAGACCCTAAACGTTTCTTTGAAGCCACTAGCAAAGCAAAACAACTGATTGAAGAAACCGAACTCGTCGTTGGCTTACGCATTATGGGCACCAATGTGATGATGAACCATATGAATGAAGTGGGCGCACTACCCGCTAGAAACTGGCAAGACAGTATTTTTGAAACAGCACCGAAACTTTCAAGTGAGGCGATGGCTGTGCCTAGAGAAAGTGATGGCAAACCAAATCTTACTCGAAACGCAGGGTGCTTTGCTTGCACCATCTCATGCGGACGTATCTCAACCATTGACCCTGAACATTTCAGCATCAAAAACCGAGATGACATTCATAAATATTTTAAAGGCAACTCCGGCGGCAACGAATACGAAGCTGCGTGGGCGTTAGGTTGTGATACCGGCGTAGACGATTTAGACGCCGTGACCTATGCAAACTTTGTCTGTAACGAACAAGCCTTAGACCCTATTTCTGCTGGCGCGACTATCGCCGCCGCCATGGAATTATACGAACTCGGCATTCTTACCAAAGAACACACCGGCGGCATCGAATTAAACTTTGGTAATGCCGCAGCAATGGTTGAATGCATCGAACTGATTGCAAAACATGAAGGCTTTGGTAAAGAACTAGCACAAAGCTCGCTGCGCTTTTGTACAAAATACGGCCGTCCCGATTTGGCTATCGTCGTTAAAGGCCAAGAGTTCCCTGCCTATGACGCGCGCGGCGTTAAAGGCATGGGCTTAGGCTACGCCACCTCAAACCGTGGCGCTTGCCATGTCCGTGGTTACACCAACGCCTCTGAAACAGCTGGCGTTCCGTTCAAAACAGACCCACTAGCCACCGAAGGCAAAGCCGAACTCTTAATAGCTTTCCAAGACACCACCAGCGTCTTCGACTCAGCCGGCATTTGCACCTTCTCTTCATTTGCCCAAGGGCTTGAAGAAGTGGCCGAACAATTAGACGCCGCTTGCGAAGGCGATTGGACGGCAGAAAAACTGGCTGAGCTAGGCGAACGCGTTTGGAACATGGAACGCGACTACAACAACCGCATTGGGTTTACCGCTGCGGACGACACGCTACCACCACGCTTACTTAACGAGCCCGTTAAAGCGGGCCCTGCTAAAGGTCACGTCTGCGAACTCGATAAAATGCTACCTGAATATTATGAAAAACGCGGCTGGAACACCGATGGCACAGTGAAAGAAGAAACCAAACAACGCCTTCATATCACCTAATAACCTTAATATGTAGAGGCGCGCAAAGCGCCTCTTAATTTTTATATGCCCGAAGTTACCGTCAAATTATTTGCTAGCCTTGCTAAAGTCGCCCCTGAAAACATCGGCGGTGAGATTAAAACCTACCCGCTAGATCCAGGCGACACCATTCCAGACATCATCAACAAGGCCAAGCTAGGACACAAAAACCTACACCTTGTGATTTTAAACGGCACTTACGTCGATAAAGACAAACGCGCCTCCACAACACTATCGGACGGTGACGTATTGGCCTTATGGCCGCCCGTCGTCGGCGGCTAACAACTAATTCAAGCTGCTTTAAACTTCTAACTTGCTATCCCACCCCGTTATTGGGAAAATGCCAGCTTATTCCGTCACTAAGCAGATAACCAACCATGGATAACAGAACAGCGACTGTTAATCGCGACACCTTAGAAACTCAAATTTCCGTAACCGTTAATTTAGACGGCACCGGTAAAACAAACTTTTCGACCGGCGTCCCCTTTTTAGAGCACATGCTCGACCA
>DUCA01000142.1 GCA_012960055.1 Cycloclasticus sp. | reverse complement strand
AACCGGTGAAGTCCTAACAATCCTACCCATTTTGAAACGCTTGGGCATTCCGTTAATCTCCATCACCGGCAATCCTAAATCGACACTCGCCACCATGTCAGATGCACCGCTTGATGCCAGCACAGACAAAGAAGCCTGCCCGCTTGGCTTGGCTCCGACCTCTAGTACCACGGCCGCCCTCGTCATGGGTGATGCTCTGGCCATTGCGCTACTCGAAGCTCGGGGCTTTACCGAAGAAGACTTCGCTTTATCACACCCGGGTGGTAGTTTGGGTCGGCGTCTCTTACTTCACGTTAACGATATCATGCACAAAGGTGACGATATTCCCGTCATTGAGGAAACAGCGCTGGTTAGTGCGGCATTGATAGAAATTACCGAGAAGAAACTGGGTATGACGGCCATTACAAATAGCCAAGGCGATTTAACCGGTATTTTTACCGATGGTGATTTACGTCGTATGTTAGAAGGCAATACTGACATTCACACAACCGAAATTCAGCGCGTCATGACTCGAGGCGGCGCCACTATTGGTCCAGAAAAACTAGCCGTTGAGGCGCTGAAAATCATGCAAGATAAAAAAATCAACGCGCTACTCGTTACCGACAATAACAAACTCGTCGGCGCACTCAATATGCACGATATGCTGAAGGCGGGTTTATCTTGATTGAGCTCGGAGATGATTTCCAACAACGCGCTAAGGACATTAAGTGCGTTATTTTTGATGTCGATGGCGTACTCAGCGATGGAAAATTATTTTTCGATCTAAATGGTCAAGAATACAAATCATTTCACGCGCAAGATGGCCAAGGCCTGAAATTACTGCAACAAAATGGCATTGATGTCGCTATTATTTCCGGTCGCTCATCGCCCATCGTCGACAGGCGCATGAAAAGCCTAGGCATTAACCACATTTATCAAGGACAAGAAAATAAAATTGCTGCGTTTAATGATTTACTCACTAAGCTAAAGCTAAATGGCAACCAAGTGGCGCACGTTGGCGACGACTTGCCCGACCTTGCATTAATGACGCGCGTTCGACTTGCGATTGCCGTCAACGATGCCAACCCATCCATATTGCCTTATTGCCAAGGGCAAACAACACGTCAAGGCGGGCACGGCGCCGCACGTGAAGTATGCGATTCGATTTTAGCCGCACAAGGCAAGCTGAACATGGCAGTCAAGCTCTTTACCGATGCCTGATAGCTACCCGATGAAATACTCAGGGAGAATAGCGTTGGCGATACTGGCAGCCGGCACCTGGTGGCTAGCCTTTTTGCAGGAGCCGGAAATGGAGACGCCAACGGCAAAACCCGGTCATAAAATTGATTATTTTCTAAAAGACTTTGAAGTGCTCAGCATGACCTTGAGCGGCAGTAAAAAGCTGCGCATCCAAGCTGAACATATGCAACACTTCGTTGATGACGACAGTACCGAACTCAGCAAACCGGTGATGACCATATACTCACCCGACAAACCCGACTTACACATCAATTCTGAAACTGGCTACATTTCCTCCGACGGTGAATTGGTATTGCTCAATGGCGCCGTTAATATTAAACGAAACGCACTCAAAAACATTGCGGCCATGGAAGTTGACACGCATAATCTTCGCGTTCAACTACCCAATGATTTTGCGGAGACGGACGAGTTCGTGACTATCAAATCTGGCGCCAACACAATTGAGGGCATCGGGCTACGCGCTCACTTCCGCGAACCTATCAACATCAAAATACTGGACCAAGTACGAGGCCAACATGCAATTAACTAAACTCAATATTGTTTTTATCGTTTTGACTTTAATGGTCAGCTCCTCACCCATATGGGCATTAAGTTCAGACAAGCAAAAGCCGATTGAAGTTGAAGCTGATAGTTTTAATCTCGATGATGCAAAAAAAATTACCGCCTATTCTGGCAATGTCATCATGACTCAAGGCAGCATGGAAATCATGGCCGACAACGTAACCATTTATGGTGCACGTGGCACGACTGATAAAATTATCGCCATTGGCAAACCAGTAAAATTCAAACAACAACCTGATGACAATCAAGGGCTTATTCGCGGCGAAGCAAAACGCTTTGAATACCTTGTTTCTAAAAACACCTTGACACTCATCAATAGAGCCACTCTATGGCAAAGTGGCAATACCTTTTCTAGTGACCGCATCACCTACGACAGCAATCGCTCTATTGTTAAAGCGGGCGACAAAGAATCAGGCTCTAAACGTGTCAAAATCACCTTACAACCCGCTAAATAAATCATGAGTACATTACAGACAAAAGGCATTTGTAAGCAGTTTAATAAACGTAAAGTTGTTGACCACGTCAGTATTAATGTAAAAAGCGGTGAAGTGGTCGGCCTGCTTGGCCCCAATGGCGCGGGAAAAACAACTTGTTTTTACATGACCGTAGGATTGATTAAACCAGACAGTGGCCAAATTTTTCTTGATGACAAAGATATCACCCAAAGCCCTATGCACGTGCGAGCGCGTCAGGGTGTCGGCTATCTCCCTCAAGAGGCTTCTATCTTTAGAAAGCTAACGGTAGAAGATAATATACGCGCTGTGTTACAAACTCGAACCGAATTATCGCCCGGGCAACAAGAGCTCATACTCAATGAACTATTGAATGAATTCGGCATTAATCACCTACGTGCACAAAGTGCATTATCGCTATCCGGCGGCGAAAGACGGCGGCTTGAAATTGCACGGGCTCTAGCGACTGAACCTCGTTTCATTCTGCTCGACGAACCGTTTGCCGGCGTCGACCCCATCTCCGTTATTGATATTCAGAAAATCATTCACCACCTGTGTGAGCGCGATATTGGCGTGTTAATTACCGACCACAATGTAAGAGAAACTCTCGGCACCTGTGACCGCGCATACATTCTTAACAACGGCTCTGTTATTACTGAAGGCTCCGCCGACGACATCCTCGAACACCGCGAAGTGAGGGATGTGTATTTAGGGCATGATTTTCGCATGTAATTTTTTAAAAAACACATCCGCTTTTATGAAATATGGTCTAAACTTACAGGCATGAGATGTAACTTGGTTTTAATTTTTATCCGTAACAGTCAGCACCTATGAGGCAATCATTACAGCTTCGTATCGGTCAACACTTGACCATGACGCCGCAGCTGCAACAAGCCATTCGCCTGTTACAGCTTTCCACCGTAGAACTGCAACAGGAAATCCAAACCATATTGGACAGCAATATGATGTTGGAGATTCCTGATGAAGAGTCCAATAATACAGACGAGCCAACGAGCAGTAGCACTGACTCAGCGGATGA
>DUCA01000141.1 GCA_012960055.1 Cycloclasticus sp. | reverse complement strand
ATTCACCGTGCGCAACAGCGAAACCATCGAACCTACGTATATTTCTCCTGACCATTTCAAATCATGAGCACTCAGCCAGTATTTGCAAATAAAGCACCTAACAATATCGTCGAAATTAAAGCGCTTATCCAGACGTTCAATAAGGGCCAGCTGAAGCGCGCAAAATCTAATGAAAACATTGAAGTCTTACTCGAAGACCGTAGTGATTTTATCGACCATTTATTAAGCAACTGCTGGTCTGATATTTTAGGCGAACACCGTGATGATATTTCCTTGGTTGCAACTGGTGGTTATGGCCGCTCTGAACTGCACCCTTTTTCAGACATCGATTTATTGATTATTTTCAACGCGGACGCTCTTGAACAGTTCAAATCTACGCTTGAGTCGTTTTCCACCTATTTGTGGGATATCGGCCTAAAACCTGGTCTAAGCGTACGAACCATTGATGACTGTATAGAACAGTCAAAGCTCGATGTCACCGTCATTACCAACCTGATGGAAGCCCGATTTATTACCGGCTCCGAATCTTTATTCGACTTAATGCAAACTGAAACGGCAGCGGATAAAATCTGGTCGGCTATTGAGTTCTTTCACGAAAAAGTAGCTGAGCAACACAATAGGCATTTAAAGTTCGGCAACACGGCTTACAATCTAGAACCCGATATAAAAGAAGGCCCCGGTGGCCTGCGCGATATCCAGACAATTCAATGGATTACCCAACGTTATTTTGGCTCCAATGCATTGGGCGAATTGGTCAATCATGCCTTCTTAACAAAAAACGAATACCGCCTACTGATAAAAGGTCAGCATTTTCTTTGGAGAGTCCGCTTTGAACTCCACCTATTAGCCAACCGCCCAGAAAACCGCCTGCTGTTTGATTACCAAAACGGCTTAGCCTTGGCCTTTGGCTTTGAGGACGGCGACAACAACCTTGCCGTAGAAAGCTTCATGCAACAGTACTATCGAACTGTGATGGACCTTGAGCGCATTAATGAGCTTATCTTGCAGATGTTTACAGAGGCATTAGAAAACAAAGCCATGGACGTCACCCCCATCAATGAATCATTCCGAATCGTAAATGGTGACATTGAAGTGACTCACCCTGACATCTTCAAAACAACACCGACTGCCTTATTGGATGTGTTCGTCCAATTGCAAAAAAACGAAAATATCAAAGGCGTTCGCTCTGGGACCATTCGCTTAATACGCGAGAACTTACATTTAATAAACGAAAACTTCAGGTCAATACCTGACGCAAAAACGCTCTTTTTAGACATCATCCGCCAACCACACGGCATCACCCATCAACTTAGGCGGATGAATCGTTACGGCGTTTTAGCCGCCTACATCCCTGCATTTGATGACATTATCGGACGTATGCAATACGACTTATTCCATGCCTACACCGTCGATCAGCACACCTTGTTCATTGTTAGAAACTTGCGCCGTTTTGCCCTTGAAAAACACAAAGAAGACTTGCCGCATTGTTATGAAATATTCAAGCAAATAAACAAGCCAGAGTTGCTTTATTTAGCCGGTCTATTTCATGACATTGCCAAGGGTCGCGGTGGTAATCATGCTGATTTAGGCATGCACGATGCCGTCAAATTTTGCCAAGAACATGGTTATAACTCATATGACACAAACTTGGTTGGCTGGCTTGTTAAAAACCACCTAATCATGTCTATGACGGCTCAGCGTAAAGACATTAACGACTCGGTTATTATTCAAAAATTCGCCGCTAAAATTGGCAGTTTAGAATATCTTGATTACCTGTATTTATTGACAGTTGCTGACATCAGGGCTACTAACCCAACACTTTGGAATGATTGGAAAGGCTCTTTATTAAGGGAACTTTATATCAACACTCAAAAGGTCCTGAGGCGCGGTTTAATATCATCAACGCAAGATGATGATATTAAAGAAATGCAATATCAAGCTCGACAAGAATTAAGGGCTCGTGGTCTAAGTGATGAGAAAATTGACAACGTTTGGCATACAATCAGCAGAGATTACTTTTCACGCTTTTCCGTAGAAGACAGCATTTTGCACACCCTCGCTATCTCATCGTGCACTAAAGACGAACTCCCTCTGGTTTTATTACGCCCCCACTCATCACGCGGCGGTGCGGAAATCTTTATATACGTTAATGATCGTAGTGGCATGTTCGCAGTTTGCACGGCTACGTTAGATCAACTAAATTTGAATATTCTTGATGCGCGCATTATTTCTACACATGAAGGTATTGCTCTTATCAGTTTTCATGTACTTGAAAACCACGGCACACCCATTCCAGATTTATTACGCCAACAAATGATAGCAAATGTACTCCGCAAAAATCTAATAAATCCAGAGCAAGCCGTCCTGACAGTTGATAGACACAAATCTCGCCAAGCGAAACATTTCGAGATAGAGACTCTCGTCAAGTTCAAAGAAGATCATAATCAGCGATACACCATTATGGAAATCGAAACCCAAGATGAACCCGGCGTATTATCGACCATTGGTCAATGCTTTAGCGCCTGTAACGTTAATGTTCGTAATGCCAAAATCGCTACCATCGGTAGCCAAGCAATTGATGTTTTTTACTTAACCGATGACGAGGGAAAAATGATTGGAGACGTCATTGTTTTGCAACAATTAAAACACCTGTTAATAGAAAAGTTATCTGGAAATTAAACACAACTTTATGATTTAGAACGATGGTATTTCTTCGCTAATATGTCAGGGTCTATATTCATAAAATACCCCCACCGTAAACGCCACATTAAAAACACGGTATTTAAAATACCGTGTTCGAGCCACCGACGGCTAGATGTTATAACCGGCTGCTTAAAACAGATGGGGGGCAATACACTTTTTAGCTTTTTACTGACGGCAATGTCTTCCATTAAAGGGATTTCAGGAAAACCACCAACTCGCTCGAACAACCCTTTTGACACAAACATCGCTTGATCGCCCGTGACGATAGAGGTGATGCAAGAGCGCCAATTCATCATTGTTTCTATCAAACGAAATATGAGTTTTGGGCTGTCTAATATGACGTTAAAACGCCCCCAAACATCCCCTTCTATACAAGCTCCACGTACTAATTCATGCGTATTGCTTGGCACTATCGTATCAGCATGTAAAAACAACAACATATCGCCACTTGCCAGCTCGGCGCCTTTATTCAGTTGCTTTGCCCTACCGGTGTCAGCCTGAATGACTTGAACGGCAAATTGCTTAGCAATATCAAGCGTTGCATCAACACTGCCGCCATCAACAATAATCACTTCCGCCCCTTGCCTTTGGAT
>DUCA01000140.1:427-3372 GCA_012960055.1 Cycloclasticus sp. | reverse complement strand
AAGGCTTTACTTAACTGCCCAGTTTCCCGCAATACCAATGACACCAAAAAAGCCGGCAACCACATAATCAACAAGTAGCTGAAAGAAACTAACGACGTTCCTACCAGCATATACCCCATCAATGCTGTGGCAACGGTTGAGCCAATTAAAACCCTTAAACCTTCTGCCAAACCATTTCTTAATGTGACTAAACAAACAGCTGCAACACTAACAATAACCAAAGGCGGCATTAACATCGACAATATTGCCATGGTTGCCACAACAATCGTGGCCTGCCGCCCACCTAGCATGATAAATGACGCTAACGCTTTCATATGCAAAGCCTAAAACGCGATTCCTCGCGACACAAAACGTCTAGCGTTCGTGTGCGTCGCAATATGGAATTAATGACAGAAAACGCGCTCTTTTAATAGCAGCTGTTAACTGACGTTGGTACTTTGCTTTTACGCCGGTTACACGAGCAGGAATGATTTTTCCTGTTTCTGTGATGTATTCTTTTAATGTATCTAAATCTTTGTAATCAATTTCTTTTACGTTCTCTGCTGTAAATTTGCAGTAACGTGGACGTCTAAAACCTTTATCAAATGCCATGTCTATTCCTTATCTTTAAGTTGAACGAGCTTTATTTTTCTGTTGCGTCAGCAGCAGGTTTAGGCTCTTCTGTCTTTTCAGCTTTTACTTCAGCTGGTTTCACATAAGGCTTCTTAGTCGTTTCTTTCTCGTTTGATTTAGCTAACGGTGTGGTACCTGTGCCAACTTCTTCACGACGCATGATCATATTTCTAATAACGGCATCATTAAATTTGAATGCTTTTTCTAATTCATCAAGCGCGTCTA
Organism: Cycloclasticus sp.; assembly: GCA_012960055.1. Classification (GTDB taxonomy): domain Bacteria; phylum Pseudomonadota; class Gammaproteobacteria; order Methylococcales; family Cycloclasticaceae; genus Cycloclasticus. The sequence continues at coordinate 2,535 of DUCA01000140.1, read as the reverse complement.
AGCCACATTCGATGTTCATCAATGTGTAGTGTGCTTTATGAATTTTATTGATTGGATAAGCAAGCTGTCTTCTGCCCCAATCTTCTACTCGGTGAACTGTGCCTGCACCTTCTTTGATTAACGCGTTATAACGCTCAATCATGGCAGGAACTTGTGCGCTTTGGTCAGGATGGACCAAAAATACAACTTCATAATGTCTCATTTTTATTTCCTTTTGGATTAAAGCTTCCCTGAATATCAGGTGGAGCAAGGATTGCAACGGCTTTAAACCGCAACAATTTCGAACGCGCGATTCTACAGACTAAAGCACCGTAAAGCAAGTTAAGCCTTATCAGCGTTCTGCTTCTTTAACGCGGTGATTAAATCGCTGTAAAACACTTTAAATCCATTATCATCCGTAATCGTTTCTTTAGGGATAATAAGCGCTGCCGCTTCACCTAAATAGAGATACACGTGATGTCTTGATTTTTCCAACTTCAGTATTTTTTTCCACCTGATCAGCTTTTCGCCTGATTCAGTCGACTCTAACAAACCTAATTTAGTCACTTTTAACTGATAGTCGCCTATTGCTTCATTCACCGTCTCTTGAGACATTTCTTCTACAATATGCTCATGAAATTTCTTCTTTATGTAGGCTGGCACACCCAGCGACCAAACAAACGCACCCGTTAAAATATACATACCCATTTCGGTATCTTTTGACGCCAACACAACATACATAGCAAATAAAACAACCAGGCCCGGCCATATAAGACGGTGCCGCGTAATACTTTTACCGTAACCGCCGTTCATTTTGGCATGGTATTCATTAAATTCAACTAAATCTATTTTGCGTAATCTATAACTTATTTCAGACATGTCACTTTCCAATTAATTTTTATGTTTTGGTGGGAGCCGCTTGAAGCGAATGTCACTTATTGAACGGTATTTTGCCTAACGACTTCGTACAAAATAACACCCGTTGCAACGGACACATTTAAGCTTTCCACTTGCTTTGCCATGGGGATTTTAACCAACTGATCACATTGCTGCTGAGTTAATTGCCTTAAGCCTTTACCTTCCGCACCCATCACAATCGCAACCGAACCGGTTAATTCTGCATCAAATACATCCAAGTGCGCCTCACCCGCCGCACCACTTAGCCATACACCTTCGGTTTTCAGCCATTTAAGCGTTCGAACTAAATTGGTGACACGATAAACAGGCAACACTTCGGCTGCGCCACTGGCCACTTTACACACCGTAGCATTCAAGCGACAGGCGTTATCTTTTGGCACAATCACACCTTGCACGCCTGCGGCTAATGCCGTTCTTAAGCAGGCACCTAAATTATGCGGATCAGTCACTTGGTCGAGCACCAAGTAAAAAGCGTTACCAAGCCGTCCTTTAACGGCTTTTTTAAGCGCTTCTTCGGTATGTTCTTGCGGTAATTTCACGGTTAATAAAACGCCCTGGTGGTTACCATTATGTGACAGCTTATCCAAGACTTTCTTGTCTGCGTATTCAATACGGGCACCGATAGATTCCAAGCCTTCTTTAATCGACTTGTATTTTGCATCATGACGTTGACGGTCCAACCACACGTTAATAATTCTGTCAGGACTACCTTTAAGCACCGCTTGCACCGCATGGATACCATAAATTGTTTGCACATCAGACATCTAGCGTTGCTTCCTCTTAAATCGTTTACTGACTACTTTTTTCTTTTGCTCAGCACCCACCAGCGCCAAATCAATTTTCTTATCGTCCAAGTTCACCTTAACTACTTGAACCTTCAAACTGTCACCCAATCGAAATGACTTATTGGTGCGCTCGCCCAACAAGCGGTGCTTGCTGGCATCAAAGTGGTAATAATCATCGCCCAATGCAGTCACGTGAATCAAACCGTCTATAAACACCTTGTCCAGTTCGACAAACAAGCCAAACGACGTCACCGACGACACAACCCCTGTGAATTCCTGCCCCACCTTGTCGACCATAAACTCGCACTTCAACCAACTTTCCACGTCACGTGTGGCTTCATCCGCACGACGACTGCAATGCGAACAGTGTTCGCCAAACAATTCCATATCACTATCACCGTACCTAAAACTTGCTGGCTTTTGCTT
>DUCA01000140.1:0-356 GCA_012960055.1 Cycloclasticus sp. | reverse complement strand
ACTCCAACGACAAACCAAAATGCCCTTGTTGCTCGGGACTGTACATCGCTTGCGACATGGAACGTAACATCACCGTTTCAATTAAGTGTGCATCTGGCCTGTTTTGAATGCTGGCTATTAATTGCTTGTAATGATGCGGCGTTGGCTCTTCCCCACCGTCCAAACTCAACCCAAGTTCCGACAAGAATCCTCTCAGCTTCAACAAACGGTCAACACTTGGGCCATCGTGAATACGCAACAAATTCGGCATCTTATGTTTCGCTAAGAAACCTGCTGTTGATGCGTTCGCGGCAATCATAAACACTTCAATTAACCGATGCGCATCGTGTCGAACAACCGGTTCTATCGCCTTTATT
>DUCA01000139.1 GCA_012960055.1 Cycloclasticus sp. | reverse complement strand
ACGGCTAATAGACACGCAACAAGCGTTGCTTTTATTAACGATTTAACGGACTGAATGGGGTGCTCTATCTTATTCATAATATTAATTTGTAACGGAATATCCGACCATTTGGTAGCCAAATAGCACCAAACCACCTGTTATTAACAAGCTATTACTCAGCGTTGAAAAGGAGTAATAACTGGGGAATCTGCGCCACACACTCAGCGCAATTAAAATAAAAACCAAGGCGACAAACTGACCCAGCTCCACCCCGACGTTAAAGGCCAACAGGTTTTTCCAGAGATCTTCTTGTGGCAACGAAAAATCTTGCAACTTAGTAGCTAGGCCGAAGCCATGAAACAAACCAAACACCGCCACAGCTATTTTTGTATTCGGCTGAAAGCCAAGCAATCGATTAAAACCGCCTAAATTATCGAAGCCTTTATACACAATAGACAAACCGATAACCGCGTCAATTAAATACGCATTAACCGATATATTATTTAAGACGCCCACCAGTAACGTTAGGCTATGCCCAACAGTAAATAGACTGACGTATAACAACACGTCACGCTTACGAAATAAAAAGAAGGTGACCCCTATTAAAAACAACAAATGGTCATAGCCCGTCAGCATATGCTTCGCGCCTATGTATAAAAATGGGCCAATCGCCACGCCGTCATTAGCCAGTAGAAATTTTTTCGTGTTGGCATCAACCCCGTGTGCTAAAAGTGCTGGACAGATCAACATGCAAAAAACTAAAACAATAAAAAAGGGGGGGGATTTGTGGGGGTTAAAAACAGGCATTAGCAGATTCTAAGTCATTCAAAATTTACTTCATAGGGGGGCAACCAAGAACCACGCTTAATTAGAAAGGGGCTAGGCTTCCCCCTTTAGACTTGCACGGGTAAAACTCCTCTAGCTTTCTGCGTTATAAACCGGTTCCTCTGGAACCAGTTCATTCACAATGTTCACAAAACCGTCCTATTTTGACTGCGCCAAAATAGGCGCCTTATCGATGTTAGAAGTAATGCCGCAATAACACCCGTCTCACCGCTATTTAAATACGATAAATCGTTTCAATAAGGTGGTAACCAAATTTTGTTTTTATCGGCCCATGCACGGTTAAAACGGGCTTCTTAAAAACCACGTTATCAAATGCTTTCAGCATTTTACCGGGTGAGAACTCACCAAGGTCACCGCCTCTTTTTGCCGAGTTACATTGCGAATTCTTCTTAGCAAGGCTGGCGAAATCCGCACCCTCCGCTAATTGCTTTTTGATTTTTTCGGCTTGCTCTTTCGTTTTAACCAAAATATGCCGCGCACATGCTTTTGCCATTTATTTTCCAACCTTATCTAAATTGTTCCGCGCCATTTGCCGTTCCATTAACTGGTTTGCCAGAATGGCTAACAAGCAATAAGTGGCGAAGTAATAAAAACCAGCATGCAAATCTGCTCGCATCTGTAAGACATCATCTGCATATTCGTTTGCGTTAATCGCAAAAAAGGACACTAAAACTGCCATCAAAAACACATCCGACATAGACCATTTTCCTAACAAACCGCTGACTTTCAGTAAACTTTTCTGACGTGTCGTTGATCTAGTCAAAAATGACCACACGACTAACACTATCTTAATTAAAGGGATAACCAGACCAAACAAACCAATCAATACTCCGACCAATAAATGCCCGTTTGAGATTAGCTCTCGCATTGTTGCAGCTAGGCTACGAGTCGATGTAAACACCGTCACTTCTCCTTCGACATTCATTTGCTTCACCAATGATTCGACCATATCTTGAATAAACCCACTACGCTGGCCCGGCTTAATCAGCAAGTCGGCACCCATGTCTATCATCTCTTTCTTATCAATTTTTGCCTCAATCGTCATCAACGGTTGGCTAAGGCCTGGCATGAGAAAAATGATAGACAGGACAAATAACCCTATCGGAAAATACTTCGGCATTATGCTCCCCCTTATAAAACAACCATTGAATTGATTTAATCCGCTAACAACTAAATTAGTAACGCATCATACACGTGCCTGTTTTCCTTTCCATCTAACATTAATATACGCTGCCACAATAATAAAGCCCATTCCAAACAAAGTGCTCAAGCTTGGTACTTCATCGTAAAAAACCAAGCCCAATACAACAGCAAACACCACTTGAAGATAAGAAAAACTGGTTGCCCTACCCGCTGTTTCCGTTTGCATTGATTTTGTTAAACCCCATTGCCCTACTTGTGTCGCTAAGCCTATCGCTAACAGATACAGCCAGGCCATACCGACGGGCATAACAAAATTGTCCCACAACAAGACAACGCTAATGGGTAATGAAACCAAGGGGAAATACAGGATAATCACTAAGGGCTCTTCGCTTTTATTTAACGATCGCACCAAGGTGTATGCAATAGCACTTCCGAAAGCACCTGCAATAGCGGCAATAAGCGCCAAATTATCAAACTCAACCGTAGACGACGAAAAAATAAACGCTGGTTGTACCATCACAACAAGACCGACAAAACTTAAGGCTATGCAAATCAAACTGCCTTGTGTAGCACCTTCCTTTAAAAAGAAAATAGCCAATATAACCGTAAACATCGGGTGTAAATACTGCAATATCGTGGCTTCAGCCAATGGCATATGCGTGAGCGCATAAAACACACAATTAAGCGCAACAAAACCCACAAAACCACGTGCAAACAGTAAACCTTTACGGTTTCCCAAGACGGTAATACCTAGACGTTTAATCGCTATATAACTGATTAGCAACGACACGCAGGACCGCGCGGCCACCATTTCCAACACCGGTATACCCATCAAACCAATTTGCTTAACAAACAAGGCCATAATGCTGAATGCAAAAGCACTTAACATCATGTAGTGTGCGCCGACAGGAATGGATAAAAAAGCGTTAATCGTTATATTCCTTTAATCAACTAAAGCTGAGCTTACTCGGGTTTATAGCCATCGATAGCCATTAGCTGATACAGCGATTCAGGTGGACATTGGTCGATTCCCCATTGATCAAATATCACCGATAACGGCCTAATGGATGCAAATTCGACGGTTCCACTATCAAGCTCTAACAAGCAATGCGGATTCATTTCCGCATTGCCAAGATAGGCGGATAATTCATGCAGCAACGCCAAAAATTCACTTTTGTGTTCCTGTTCCGTGCTTGAAAAAGTATTTTCATATTAAATAAGGGGAAGGGGTTTTAATTTTCCGTCAATAACAGCCTCGCTGCATGCAACTGACGATTTTAATCTATTTACCTTCGCTTTAGTGCTCTTAGCGCACCCATCGGAAATAATAACCCCCTATAATGCGGCTTTCTACATGCGAGATAATTAAATGAAAATTGGTACCCCGCTTTCAAACACCGCCACTAAA
>DUCA01000138.1:576-3384 GCA_012960055.1 Cycloclasticus sp. | reverse complement strand
TACGCGCTCTTTCCAAATATTTTAGGTAATTGGCATAGTACACAATACCTTGCATATCGGTATCTTCGTAATAAATGCGAATAGGCCATTGATGCACGACCTGCGTCATAAAACCGTTAGAACCATGATTGTCTTTCAATTTTATTCGTCATCAGGAAACATATCGTCTGATTCAACTGCCAGCTGGTGTCTTGACGGCATTTTTAAGCCCAAATGTTGGTAGGCATGACGGGTAGCCATCCTACCGCGCGGTGTTCTCATAATATAGCCTTTTTGCATCAGGTAAGGCTCAAGCACGTCTTCAACCGTGCCACGTTCTTCGCTCAAGGCAGCGGCTAAGCTGTCTACGCCCACAGGGCCACCATCAAATATTTCGATTAAGGTACTTAATAGGCGGCGATCGAGTTTATCAAAACCCCGTTTATCAACTTCTAGCATCGACAACGCCTGATTAGCAATTTCTGCCGTGATGTACCCATCGCATTTCACATCCGCGTAGTCCCTCACCCGTCTAAGCAGACGGTTGGCGATACGTGGTGTACCACGTGAACGTACCGCAATTTCTTGCGCGCCCGCTTCGTCTGCTTTCAGCGCCAAGATACCCATTGAACGTTGTACGATTTTCGCCAAATCCTCGTCATTATAAAACTCTAACCGCTGAGTAATGCCGAAGCGGTCACGTAATGGAGACGTTAATAGCCCCGCACGTGTAGTCGCGCCCACCAAGGTAAATTGCGGTAAATCCAGTTTGATTGATCGGGCGGCTGGCCCTTCCCCAATCATGATGTCTAGTTGATAATCTTCCATTGCTGGGTAGAGAATTTCTTCCACAACGGGGCTTAGGCGATGGATCTCGTCAATAAACAACACATCGCCTTCTTCAAGGTTTGTTAGTAAGGCCGCTAAGTCGCCGGCCTTTTCTAGAACAGGGCCTGAGGTTTGACGTAGGTTGACACCCATTTCATTGGCAATGATATGCGACAACGTGGTTTTACCGAGTCCTGGCGGGCCAAAAATTAGCACGTGATCTAATGCCTCCGAACGCGCTTTGGCAGCCGATATGAAAATATCCATTTGCTCACGAATCGCCGGTTGACCAATATAGTCGGCCAATGTTTTAGGGCGAATAGCACGATCAATCGCCTCGTCATCCATCACGTTATCGGCAGTAATAAGTCGGTCGCTTTCTATCATCTTGTTGGTTGGTTATTTCTTAGCTGCTGATTGTAATGCAGAACGGATAATTTGTTCACTGTTAGCGTTCTCATCCGCCACCGCGCGCACACGTTTTTCAGCCTCTTTCGGCTTATAACCCAAGGCAATCAATGCGCTAACAGCCTCTTCCATCGGCGATGTTTGCGGGGCGATTAATCCAGCAGCCACGCGAGAAGAACTGCCTGTTTGCTCTGGTAAGCGATCACGCATATCAATAATAAGCCGCTCGGCTGTTTTCTTTCCAATACCAGGCAAACGCACCAAGGCCGCGACATCGTTATCACTAATCCATAGACAAAAATCATCCACACTCACGCCAGACAAAATACCCAAGGCTACTTTAGGACCAACGCCATTAACTTTAATTAAACTCTTGAACAAAGCGCGCTCTTCTTCGGTGAGAAAACCATACAGAATATGTGCATCCTCTCGCACCACTAGATGCGTACGAATAAAGACCTGCTCGCCCGGTGCAGGCAGGTTGAAAAAACTGGACATTGGCGTTTCAACGTCATAACCCACACCATTCACATCGATCACAACATGTGGCGCTTGTTTTTCGTGCACGGTACCGCGAATAAAACCGATCATGTTAACGCCCTTGTCGTTGCTTGTTTCGTTTGCTCGGTATGAAAGTGACACAGCGCGACCGCTAGGGCGTCACTGGCATCCATCTGTGGATCCCCTTGGAGTTTTAATAAAATTTTCACCATGTGTTGAACCTGTGTTTTATCCGCACTGCCTTTGCCAACCAGTGCTTGTTTGATTTGTCTCGCCGCGTACTCGAACACCACAACATCGCGATCGAATACCGCACAAATAGCCGACGCTCTTGCTTGGCCTAACTTTAAGGCTGAATCCGCATTGCGCCCCATAAACACTTGTTCAACGGCCATTTCTTGCGGCTGATAATGCTGGTTAATTTCTTGTACGCCCAAATATATCTTTTTCAGTCGCTCGGGTAAAGCGCCACCACCCGTCCGTATGCAACCACTATCGATATACTTAACGACACGACCGTTTACCTCGATAACACCGTAACCGGTAACTCTAGAACCTGGGTCAATACCTAATATACGCATAGGCTGTGTTACTCGTCGCCTTCCATCGCTTCATCGGGAAAATCAGCATTTGAATATACATTTTGCACGTCATCCAAATCTTCAAGCGCATCGAGTAAACGTAAAATCTTTTCTGCATCCTTCAGGTTAACGGGCGACAAATTATCTGCGCGAAATGTGACCTCAGCGTGCTGATTCGCAAGTCCTGCTTCAAGCAGCGCATCACGCACCGCCATAAAACCTTCTGCTTGAGTTAACACCTCAAACGTACCGTCTTCGTGTGTTATCACATCGTCCGCGCCAGCATCCAGAGCCGCTTCCATCAACCCATCTTCATCTAACTCGCTCGAAAAATTAATCACGCCCAGCTTTTGAAACATATAATCAACCGAGCCGCTGGTGCCCAGATTACCGCCCGCCTTATTGAAAGCATGACGCACTTCAGCAACCGTTCTGTTCTTATTATCGGTGAGGCAATCAACCATTACCGCGGTACCCGCAGGACCGTAGCCTTCGTAACGAATCTCATCAA
>DUCA01000138.1:0-566 GCA_012960055.1 Cycloclasticus sp. | reverse complement strand
GTGTCTGTTGCGCCACCGCCTTTTTTAATCGCCGTTTCAATGGTATCGCGCTTCATGTTGTTAGACAGCCCTTTATCAATAGCTGATCTTAAGCGAGGATTATTGTCTGGATCGGGACCTGCGGCTTTGGTCGCGACAGTGATTTCACGAATTAACTTAGTGAAAAGCTTGCCACGTTTGGCGTCTTGCGCGCCTTTACGAAAACGGATATTCGCCCATTTACTGTGACCCGCCATAACTCAATCCTTTACGTATTTTAAAAGGAGAAGTGTATCACTAGCGTGAATATTGACTAAGGAAAACCCGCTAAAAATTAACGCGTACATACGCACCCTATCCCATGAAAAATCGGAAGTGCTCTTACTTCTGGCGTTCCTTATCTGGGAAATACACACCCCCAATTTTCGCGTTAAAAACTGCAACCTTCTGATGTGTCATCACCTAGTTCACACCACTTAAATCTGCATTTTGAAATAAGCACCCATAAAGCCAACGCATTTAAATGAGCCACGCAAATCAAAGGCATGAAATTTTGGGTTCGTCAGATCAACAGCTTTACAACAAGC
>DUCA01000137.1 GCA_012960055.1 Cycloclasticus sp. | reverse complement strand
AGGAGTTGTAAGGTGTTTGCGATAAAAAAAGTATCTATTAGAGTGGTATGCACAATGATCGTATTATGCTGCCCATCGATTTCAATTGCAGAAAGTCATATCGATCCTTTTATTCTTAAAAGCATTGACAGCCACCCCGACGTGGTTGAAATGAAAAATAAGATCAGTCTTAAAGGCTTGGAGATTGATGAGATGATCGCCGAAGACGGTATTAGTGTGGATTTGTCAACGCGTAATAAAACCCCGCTTCAGACCAATATAAAACAGTCAGCTTATTCACAATTAAACCAACGTCAATCCTATGTGGATGCTTTAGTGACGGTACAAAAAACGCTCTATGATTTCGGAGAGGCTTCTTATAGTATTGATTCTCAACGGCACCGACAAAAGGCCGCCCAACAAGAATATATTGCAGTTTATGAGCAAACCATGCAGACCTTGTTGAATTTGGTAGTTGAGAACGCTCGCTTGAGAGCAATAAAAACCGTTCAAAAAAATACCATAACCACGACGCAGAAATTAATTAATGAGCTTAAACGGCGTTTCTCCAGTGGTGTGGGTACGCTTGTCGATATCCGTAGTGCCCAACTGTGGTTATTGGAATTAGAATCGGACTATGAGAAATCACAGCGAGATCATCACTTAACTGTAAAAACCTTAGACGAACAATTTAATGTTTCAGAACAGCAAGCAATGGTTGTAGCGCAGTTGGTCGTTAGGTTCATATCTACATTAGAATCCAGCGGTCAGGATGTTTCTACGATTACGAATCAATCACAGGCGTCTTTTCAACGCTCACTAAACCGAATCAATAATAAAAAAGCAGCCATTCGTTCTGAGGTCAAAAGTATCAAAGCGGCCGATGCACCACATATTTCAGGCACCATAACCGGTGTGCTCTACGATGTTTATCATCAGGGGGTAGATAAATACGAAGTTTATAGTGGGATTAATTTATCCGTACCCTTGTTTGATAATGGTCTGAGTAATGCCAAGCAACGAACATTGAACCATCAGTTGAAAATCCAGAATGATGCGATTGTCATGCTTGGAAATGATAAACGCTTGGCCTTTAATGAGCTGAATCAACGCTACCGAGCATTAGCGGCTGAGCAACAAGCAGATTTGGAAAAGGCTCCGCATTTGCGTGAAAAATTAGCGCAAATTACACTAAAATTAGCAGCCGTGGGCGAGGGCTTGCTGAACAAACTCGAGAGTAGTTTGAAACTTGCTAAGGTTGAGCGGTCCATGACTGCTTTTCCGCACCTTCTGCACGCAATGAATATAGATTATTTAGTCTTGAATGAGCTATTGTTAATCAAGATGTCGATAGAACCACAACACTAATTACCCTTTAATATGCATTCAAATAAACGTCAGCAATTATATGCTGAGCACTGGTTCTTTGGCCCAATTTTAAGAAATAAGAAGTTGTATATCAGGGTAATGTTAGCCTCGGTATTTATTAATGTTTTTGCGCTGGTCAGCGCGTTTTATATTATGGTTGTATACGATCGGGTTATTCCAAATAATGCCATTGAATCGTTAATTGCTTTGACTGTCGGGGTCTTGACCATTGTTGTTTTCGATTTTTCTATGAAAGTGTTGCGAGGGTTATATACCGATAAAGCCAGTACCTTGATTGATGTTGAAGTCTCAAAGAACTTATTCGAACGCATTTCAAGAAATGAAAAACTAATGAACCAACAAACCGGCGCAACGGCTGCAGTCGTGAAGGAGTTCGACAGTTTAAAAGATTTTATTGCCTCGGCTTCATTTGTCGCATTTGTTGATTTACCGTTCATTATTTTATTTTTGTTTGTACTTTATGGTATCGGCGGTCCGATTGCAGCAGTACCGGCTATTATTGTAGTGGTCGTGATAATTGTGGGTTTGCTCATTCAGCCTGTCGTGCGTAAATTGACTTTTAATGCGGCGCGTGATGGCCAGAGTAAACAAAGTGTCATTGTTGAAGTCTTATCGGGTATGGAAACGCTTAAAACTTTGCGTGGTATAGGGGTCTTGCGAGACCGTTGGGTAGACAGCGTGAGTCACCAAGGCGTGACGTCAACAAAATCAAAGTTCTGGTCTCAATTAACCTCAAATTTTTCGCAATCAGGTCAGCAATTGTCTCAAGTAGGTATTATTGTCTACGGTGTGTTTTTGATAGCCGACGGTGGTTTGACCATGGGTTCGCTCATTGCTTGTGTGATTTTATCAGGGCGTACGTTGGCTCCGTTAGGGCAGGTGAGTAATTTATTGGGGCGTTTTAATCAGGCGTTAACGGCTTATAGTAATTTTGGTCAACTGATGGAGCAACCGGTTACAGAAATGAGCCGCTCCCATCAGGTCCGGTTACAAGATGTGGAGGGTGGAATTACGTTAAGCAATGTTTCTTTGACCTATCCGGAACAAAAAGAGGCGACCATTAAGCAGTTAAATTTAAAAGTTATGCCGGGTGAAAAGGTCGCGGTAGTCGGCAAGATTGGTTCTGGAAAAACATCATTGCTTCGATTGATTGCCGGTTTGTATGAACCCACGGAGGGCTCGATTAAGATTGACCAGTTTGATGTGACTCACTTGTATCCCGATGATTTACGCCGTCATGTCGGGGTTGTTATGCAAACACCGCTATTATTTTCCGGAACCGTCAAAGAAAATCTATTGATGGGCAATCCTGAGGCTACGGATGAAGAGATTATTCAAGCGGCTAAAGTTGCAGGGGTTGATGAGATTGTTTCCAACCTGCCAAATGGTTATGAAACGGTATTAGCAGAACGGGGGCAGCAATTATCCGGTGGGCAACGCCAAGCGATTTGTATTGCCAGAGCGTTTGTCGGTAACCCAAAAATAATTATTATGGATGAACCCTCCAGTGCAATGGATACAGGGAGTGAACAAAAATTATTGGTAGATTTGAAATCACAGTTGGTCGATAAAACGTTGATCCTTATTACACACAGGGGAACGTTGTTAGATTTAGTTGACCGTATTGTTGTGATTGATAGCGGTCGAATTATAACGGATGGACCCAAAGATAAAGTGTTACAAGCGGTTTCTCAACAAGCAAAAAAATCGCAATTAACACCAACGGCACGAGGCTAAGGTAATGATAGATAAAGTTTTTCTTGAAAATAAAGGGCATGACCTATTGCTTTATACGATAGCGCTGCTATTTGTTGCATTTATTTCATGGGCTTATTTTGCTGAGATTGATCAAGTCGTTAGAGCCGAAGCCCAAGTTGAACCGGTAGGGAAAGTGCAATTGGTGCAGTCACGCTATCCGGGCTCGGTTAGTTTTTCAGAAATTTCGGTAGGTGATCAAGTGCGATTGGGGCAGGTGTTGGTCCGTCTAGACACTCAGGAGGCCCAGAATGTTTTTGATTCTGCAGATCAAAAAATAGCACTGC
>DUCA01000136.1 GCA_012960055.1 Cycloclasticus sp. | reverse complement strand
TGTGCGACAGAAACCCGCACAGAAAGAGATATTGAGCAGTTTGTAAACGTGCTCGATAATTTATTAAATTCTTAAGAGAGAACCATGGCGACTATTACTTTACAAGGTAACGAAATTCACACTAATGGCGATGTGCCTGCCGTTGGTACTCAAGCTCCGGATTTTTTCTTAACAACAAAAGAGTTGGCCGATGTGTCATTAGCCGATTACGCGGGTAAGAAAAAACTCATCAGTATTGTGCCGAGCTTAGACACCCCTGTTTGTCAGCTATCGACTAAGAAGTTTAATGAGCACGCTAAAAATCACCCGGATACGGTTATCTTGATTGTGGCGGCTGATTTACCCTTCGCGATGTCACGTTTTTGTGGCGATGAAGGCTTAGAAAACGTTGTTCCATTATCCATCATGCGTAACCGCGACTTTTCAAAAGACTATGGCGTGTTGATTGACGATGGCCCGCTTAAAGGTATTACCGCTCGCGCATTGATTACGCTGGATGAAAACAACAACGTGCTGAGTTCAGAATTGGTGGGCGAAATTGCCGATGAACCAGATTACGAAGCGGCATTAGCCACATTATTATAAAAAAGAGATGTATTTGAATGCTAATATTTGAGCAATCACACCGAGGTCGAGCTTCCCATGCGCAGCTGCCTGCAGACATTGATGCGCTATCAACGTTACCGGCTGATGCCTTAAGGTCATCAAAACCTAACTTGCCAGAAGTGTCAGAAATGCAAGTGGTTCGCCACTTTACGCGTTTATCGCAAAAGAACTTTTCGATAGACACGCATTTTTATCCATTGGGTTCATGCACCATGAAATATAACCCGCGTGCGTGTAATACCTTGGCGAGTTTGCCTGAATTTACAGGTCGTCACCCGCTAGGTCCTAGCCTACATGGGCAAGGTTTCTTAACGTGCATGTACGAGTTGCAGGGCATATTAAAAGAAGTGACGGGTATGCAGGCGGTGTCATTGTCACCTGCTGCCGGCGCGCAAGGTGAGTTTGCGGGTGTGGCGATGATTAAGGCTTATCACGATGATCGAAACGATACGGCGCGGAATGAAATTCTAGTCCCCGACGCCGCACACGGCACAAACCCAGCCTCGGCGGTGATGTGTGGTTACAAAGTAAAAGAAATACCCACCGGTAAAAATGGCGATGTGGATATTGAGGCGTTAAAAGAAGCTGTTGGACCGCAAACAGCTGGCATTATGCTGACGAATCCAAGCACGTTAGGCGTATTTGACCGCAAGATAAAAGAAATTGCCGGCATTGTGCATGACGCTGGCGGTTTGCTGTATTACGATGGCGCTAACCTGAATGCTATTTTAGGTAAAGTTCGCCCGGGTGATATGGGGTTTGACGTGATTCACATGAACTTACATAAAACCTTTTCTACACCACACGGCGGTGGTGGTCCAGGTGCTGGCCCTGTGGGTGTGAGCAAACGCCTGAAACCTTATTTGCCGGTTCCTATTGTGGGTAAGAAAGACGAACAATATGTCTTGTTGGACGAAAACGATTGCCCCCAAACAATCGGAAGAATGTCTGCTTTTGCGGGCAACGCAGGCGTGTTATTGCGTGCGTATATTTACGCCAGAATGCTCGGTCGTGAAGGGATGGCTCGAGTAGCAGAATTTGCCACCTTAAATGCCAACTACATGTTGAAGCGATTGATGGACGTGGGCTATGACGCGGCGTATCCAGACAGACGCGCGACACACGAATTTATTCTAACGCTGAAAAAACAAGCGAAAGAACTCAATGTGACCGCCATGGACGTTGCTAAACGTTTGTTGGATTACGATTTTCACGCGCCAACCACGTATTTCCCGCTGCTGATTCCTGAGTGTTTATTAATCGAGCCAACAGAAACCGAAGCCAAAGAAACGTTGGATGACTTCATCGAGACAATGGCGAAAATTTTAGTAGAAGCAAAAGACGATGCGGAGTTATTGAAGCAAGCGCCGTATACCTTACCGGTTAGACGTTTAGATGATGTAAAAGCGGTTAAACAATTAGATGTAGTCTGGAAAAGAGACGAGGCTAAATGATGAGTGCGTTACATCCAAAGGGCACAGGCTCAGTAGAAGCAGACGATAAAACTGGCCCACTTAACTCAGCTTTAATTTGCGGTTCAATGGCGTTCGATACCATCATGGTGTTTCACGATAAATTTAAAAATCACATCTTGCCAGAAAAAGTTCACATGTTGAATGTGTCGTTTTTTGTACCTGAACTGCGTCGTGAATTTGGTGGTTGTGCGGGGAATATTGCCTATAACCTACACCTGTTAGGTGAAAAAGCGTTACCCATGGCGACGGTCGGAAAAGACTTTGCTTCTTATGCTGACTGGATGAGTCAAGCCGGTGTTAGTCAAGAGTACTTGAAAGTATTGGACGATGATTTTACCGGCCAAGCGTACATTACAACCGATGAAGACGACAACCAAATCACCGCCTTTCACCCCGGTGCAATGGGGCGTTCAGAATTAAATCAGGTGCCGACAGATGCAGGTATAAGCATTGGTATTGTGTCACCCGATGGTAAAGCGGGTATGGTCGAGCACGCAGAGCAATTTGTAGAAGCGGGGATTCCCTTTGTCTTCGACCCCGGTCAAGGCATGCCCATGTTCGATGCGGACGAGCTTAAAACGTTTATCGCACAAGCCACATGGATTACCTTAAACGACTACGAAGCCGCCATGCTGCAAGAAACCACCGGCCTATCCCCGGGTGAAATTGCACAACAAGTAGAGGCGTTAATTATCACCAAAGGCGCGGAAGGTTCTTTAATTTATATCGGAAATAAACGCCTAGATATCCCCGCAGCAAAAGCAGTAGCAACCGTTGACCCAACAGGTTGTGGTGACGCGTACCGTGGCGGTTTACTGTATGGTCTAATGAATGGCCTAGATTGGGAGGTAACTGGGCGAATTGCCAGCTTAATGGGCGCGATAAAAATAGCACACGCAGGTACACAAAATCATTCGGTCACTTTAGATGAGCTTAGGGCAGAGTACAGTGAGCAATTTGGCAGATCGTTTTAGGCTTTTTTTACGAACTCAGATTTAAGTTTCATCGGGCCAATACCGATAATTTTGCAGTCGATGTCATGGTCGCCTTCAACTAGGCGGATGTTTTTTACTTTGGTACCGACTTTTACCACGGCTGAACTGCCTTTTACTTTTAAATCTTTAATCACGGTGATGGTATCGCCATCTTGTAGCAGGTTGCCGTTAGAGTCTTTGACTATCAGTTCGTCGCTGTCCTCTACCTCGGTCATTGACCATTCGTGTGCGCACTCTGGGCAAATGAATAGGTTGTTATCTTCGTAGGTGTATTCTGAATGACATTGTGGGCAGTTAGGTAGTTGGTTCATGTTGATTCCTGTGTAGTTAATCTGACACTTTTTG
>DUCA01000135.1 GCA_012960055.1 Cycloclasticus sp. | reverse complement strand
CACAGCATTCGCGAAAGCGCAGGCGTGCTTGACCATCAATACATCACACGCGTGTTTACCCAATTTTTTAGCTAAATAACCCATGAAGTTTAAATTCACCATCCTTATTTTCGTCGTCGCCGCAATTGCAATTTTTTTCATGCGCAACGAAAACTTCATCCCGCGCACCGCTCTCGCTATTTATAAGCACTATATTGATAAAACCGAAGCCGACGCCATTGCCGGCCTAACACCTGAAGCCGCAGTAGATATTCAAAAACGCGTGGTGTATGCCTTATCGGAAAAATGGGGCGGTGTTGCCGGTTATAAAGCGGCCTTAACCAACGCTGACATTCAGCAAAAAATGGGCATTACAGAACCCTTGCTTGGCATTTTCTTAAACAAAATGCTAATTAAAAGCCCTGCTGTCATTAACACTCGCTCTGCTGTTCACCCATTTGCCGAAGCCGACCTGTTAGTGCGCGTCAAAGACGCATCCATAAACGATGCAAAAACAGACGAGGAAATACTAGCCGCTATCGACCAAGTGATTCCGTTTATCGAAATACCCGATCGCCTGTATTCAACCGATAAACCACTCAGCGCGGATATGCTTACCGCCATTAATACCGGCGCGCGCTACGGCGTGATGGGCGAACCCATTGCAATGGCCGACATCGATGATTTCAACCAGTGCCAAGTGGGGATTGCTTATGAGGATAGAAGCCACCTAAAAACTGGCCTCTGCTCCTCTTTAATGGGCAAACCGGTGAACGTTATTCGCTGGCTTAGGGACAAACTATTAGCCATGAACTATCCGCTAAAAAAAGGAAGCTTACTATCACTGGGTAGCTTAACCTCACCTATTTCTGTAAAAAAAGGCCGCCTATCGGCTGTGTACACCGGTTTAGGCACTCAATCGCACGTAACGGTTTCGGTAACGTTTAAGTAGCATCCGCTAATTAATACGCTTTCCCAGTATCCTTTTTAACGTACCGTCTTTATCAAGAACATGGTGCTTAAGCGCACCCGCCACATGCAATAAGACACTTAATAGCAAAACGTTTGCTATGATTCCATAGCGTCTCATGAGCGGCGCCAGCTATCGAGCCATTAATTGGAATCATCTTGCCCGCTTCTGCCCAACCTTGTTTTATACGCCAAACCACTCGTGCAAGGATAGTCACAAAAACAATCATTCCCACGGATTTATGAATGGGATACAAGGCATACACCTCAAAGTCGGTCATGTACAAGCCGACTGCCAGCATAACAATCATCGTTATACCCACAACCCAATGCAGCGCAACCGTTACGCACGAAAGTTTTATTTTGAATCACTCATATGAATACCCGCCATTTAGCAGTTAATAAGGATTAGATGATATATCATAAAAGCACCTAATTAAAATGATTGGATGCATGACCCAGCAAAGATTCCCTTCCCTGTACATTCCCCACGGCGCAGGCCCGTGTTTCTTTATGCCCTGGACAATGGGCGCAGCGGATACCTGGGATAAAACCGAAACATGGCTAAAAAACGTGCTCCATACCTTGCCACAACAACCGGCGGCCATTGTTATTTTCTCGGCACATTGGGAAGCCGATATTATTCAAATAAACAGCCACCCAAATCCTGACTTAATCTTTGATTATTATGGCTTCCCTGACCATACCTACAAACTCACTTACCCGGCCCCTGGCTCTCCCAAACTGGCAAAAAGGATCCAGACTCTGTTTGCCGCCGCGAGTATTAACAGCGAGCTTGACCCGAACCATGGCTTTGATCACGGAACGTTCATTCCTTTAAAAGTCATGTTCCCCGAGGCCAATATTCCGGTCGTTCAAGTGTCGCTCCACACTAGCCTTGACCCAGATTTCCACCAACAAATGGGCGCGGCCTTGCAAAGCCTAAGAGATGACAATATTCTGATTCTCGGTAGTGGTATCAGCTTTCACAATATGCAAATTTTAATGCGCGGCGCAGACCCAAAAGACCACTCCGTACACTTCGACAACTGGCTAACCGATGCTTGCACGGCAAACCCCTCAGCAAGAAAAGAACGATTGGCGCACTGGCAAGCAGCACCTTCAGCGAACATTTGCCACCCGCGCGAAGAGCACCTCATTCCGCTGATGGTAACAGAAGGCGCCGCGGGCAATGACATCGGGCAAAACGTATTCACAGATAAAGTGATGGGTGTTAACGTATCAGCCTATCAATTTGGATAATTCATAAGGAAGCATCATGAGTAAACTACTTTATATTCAGGCATCACCCCGCGGTAACCGCTCAAGTTCTAGCGACGTAGCAAGCAACTATATTGAGGCATTTAAAGCCGCGTCAGCCGACAACACCGTCACCACCTTAAACGTTTGGGACATGAAGCTGCCCGAATTTGATGCCGAGCGACTCAATGCGAAATACAGCTTTTTACATGGGCAAAGCCCCAGTGATGAGGAAGCCGCCGCTTGGCAAGAGATTGTTTCTCTAGCAGATCAATTTAAAGACGCCGATTGTTATTTGTACAGCGTACCGATGTGGAACTTCTCTATTCCGTACAAACTAAAACACTATATTGATGTAATTACCCAACCCGGTCTAACCTTTGGTTTTGACCCCAAAACAGGCTTTTTTGGCCTAGTGACGGGTAAGCCTGTCACCGCCATTTATTCTCGCGGCGGTGAATACGGCAATGCAGAAGCCAAGGGCATGGATTTTCAAAAACCCTATCTTGAAATGTCACTAGGGTTTATTGGATTTAGAGAGATAAACAGCGTCATCATAGAACCCACTCTCGCCGACCCTGACACCGTTAATAACGCCATTGAAACAGCCAAAAAACAAGCGACTAAATTAGGAGCAACCGTTTAATGGATTTACAAATCGCGGACAAAAAAGCCTTCGTATCAGGCTCTAGCCAAGGCATTGGTTTTGCCATTGCCAAAACACTCGCGGCCGAAGGTGCGCAAGTCGTCATCAATGGTAGAAGCCAATCAAAATTAGACTCAGCAAAGCAAAAAATTCTTGCTGAATACCCCCAAGCACGCGTTGACTGCTTTGCCGGTGATTTGTCTAACAGCGAGGCTTGCCAGCAATTAGCCACCAAACACCCAGCTGTGGATATCCTGGTGAATTCCCTGGGCATTTTTGAACCTAAAGACTTTCTGGATATCCCTGATGAAGATTGGGAGCGCTTCTTTAACGTCAACGTCCTCAGCGGTGTGCGCCTATCCCGCGCTTACCTACCCTACATGCAAGAAAAAGATTGGGGTCGCATTATCTTCATCAGCAGCGAAAGTGCGGTGCAAATTCCACAAGAAATGATTCATTACGGCACAACTAAGACCGCACAATTGGCTGTTTCACGCGGCTTAGCAGAAACCTGTGCCGGCACGGGTATCACTGTAAATGCCGTATTACCCGGCCCAACACGCTCAGAAGGTGT
>DUCA01000134.1 GCA_012960055.1 Cycloclasticus sp. | reverse complement strand
ATCAGGGTCTTTTAGACCGTGGCCCGTTAAGGTGCAAACAATGGTACTGCCTTCAGGAATTTTGCCGTTTTTAACATCACGTATCGCACCACCAACCGATGCTGCTGATGCCGGTTCACAGAAGATACCCTCTTTTTCAGTGAGTAATTTCTGAGCTACTAGAATGTCTTCATCGCTCAATAAATCAAACCAACCACCGGATTCTTTTTGCGCTGCCCACGCTTGACTCCATGATTGTGGACGACCAATACGTATAGCTGTTGCTACCGTTTCAGGGTCTTCAATCATCTCGCCTTTTAAGAATGGCGCTGCGCCAGCCGCTTGATAACCGACCATGACAGGACGCTTATCAGCTGTTAATTTAGAACGGTCGTATTGGCAATCGCCATCACAAAACGCGCAAGAATCTGTGACATGACAACCTGTTGGCTGAGCCATTTCGCTGTAGCCAATCCAATGCGCAGTGATGTTGCCTGCGTTGCCAACGGGCAAACAGTGGTAATCAGGTGCTTTACCCAAGGCTTCTACAATTTCATACGCCGCTGTTTTTTGGCCCTGCAAACGATACGGGTTGATTGAATTAACGATGGTGACAGGCGCATGTTCAGCGACGTCTTTAACCAATTGCATACCGTGATCAAAGTTGCCTTTGATTTGAATAATCTCAGCGCCATGCATCATCGCTTGTGCTAATTTACCCAGTGCAATTTTGCCTTCAGGAATCAATACGAAGGCCTTAATACCAGCACGCGCAGCATAGGCCGCTGCTGAAGCTGATGTGTTACCCGTGGACGCACAGATAATCGCTTTACTGCCCGCTTCCACCGCTTTGGTCACAGCCATCGTCATACCGCGGTCTTTAAACGAGCCTGTTGGGTTTAAACCTTCATATTTAACATAAATATCAACATTTCTACCTATCAGTTCAGGAATGTTTTCCAGCTTGATAAGCGGGGTATTTCCTTCACCAATACTGATAAAACGGGCGCTGTCTGATACCGGTAATACTGCTTTATATTTATCAATTAAACCGATGTAACGATTGCCTGTTGCCATAATATTTCCTATTGTAATGACTCGACACGAATACGAGTGGCGGCGCCAGTCGTTGAATCAAGTAATTCTATTTCTTTAAGTGCAGACACCATCGACTTTTCAACCACGCAATTGGTTAATAAAATAACTTGCGTATTTTCCCCATGATGTTCTGATTCTTTTTGTAAAACTGCTTCGATACTGATGCCATTATTTGCTAATACCGACGTAATAGCCGCCATCACGCCAGGTTTATCTTCAACCGGCACACGCAGATAAAAGGCGGTTTCTACGTCTTCAATCGACAATATCGGCAAGTCTTTTAATTCGGTATCTAAAAACCCTAATGCGGGAACCGCATTGGATGATGTATTGCCTAATTGACGGCAGATATCAACAATATCCGCAATAACCGCAGAGGCGGTTGCCTCAGCACCGGCACCAGCACCGTAATACAGAGTGGATCCAACGGCGTTACCTTTGACAACAACAGCGTTCATCACACCATCAACATTGGCTATCAGTCTTTTTTCAGGAATCAACGTTGGGTGCACGCGCATCTCGATACCTTCATTACGTCTACGCGCAATGCCAAGGTGTTTAATCCGATAACCCAGCTCTTCCGCATAGGTAACATCCAGCGGCGTAACCTTTGAGATACCTTCTGTATACACGCGTTCAAGGTTCAGCGGCATACCGAAAGCAAGTGACGCAAGAATGCACAGCTTGTGGGCAGCATCAATGCCTTCTACGTCATATTCAGGGTCTGCTTCTGCGTAGCCAAGCTCTTGCGCTTCTTTCAGTACATCAGCAAAGGCACTGCCTTTGTCGCGCATTTCAGTGAGAATAAAGTTACCCGTGCCATTAATGATGCCAGCCAACCAATCAATGCCATTAGCGGTTAAGCCTTCACGCATGGCTTTTACAATAGGAATGCCGCCAGCAATAGCGGCTTCGTACGCCAAGGTGACATTGTGTTTAGCAGCCACAGCAAATAGCTCATTACCGTGATTGGCAATGAGTGCTTTATTAGCGGTAACAACATGTTTGCCTTGTGCTAAGGCAGCCAAAATTAAGGATTTAGCGGGTTCTTCGCCACCCATTAACTCAACGACTATTTGAATCTCTGGGTCATTGATAACATCTTCAGGGTTTGTCGTCAGTTGGATGTCATCCGTATCGCAAATACGTAAGCGTGAAAGATCACGAGCACTGGCTTTTGAAACAACCACTTGGTAACCCGTACGGCGAGAGATATCACTGCTGTTCTTTGTTAAAACATTAACGGTACCGCCACCAACAGTTCCAAGGCCTAATAACCCAACTTTTACAACGTTCAAGAGACTCCCCAAGCTTTAATCAAGGACGTGATTATACAGGATTTAATGTACTTCGAAAAAGCCCGTTAAGCCAAACCGTCGTTTTTAAACATTTGTTTGATCCCTCGCACGGCTTGGCGGGTTCTATGGGTGTTTTCTATTAAACCGAAGCGAACATACTCATCACCGTACTCACCAAAACCGATACCTGGTGAAACAGCCACTTTGGCCTCTTTTAACAGTTTTTTAGAAAATTCTAAGGAGCCCATTTCGCGGTATTTTTCTGGAATCATGGCCCAAACAAACATCGTTGCTTTGGGTTTTTCAACCGGCCAGTCAATGGCGCATAACCCATCACACAACACATCGCGACGCTCTTTGTACAAGGCTCTAATATCATCAACGCAATCTTGCGGACCTTCTAATGCAGCAATAGCAGCTACTTGAATCGGCGTAAACATACCGTAGTCTAAATACGACTTAATACGCGCCAAGGCACCAACAAGCTCTTTATTGCCGCACATAAAACCAACACGCCAGCCCGGCATATTGTATGTTTTTGATAAGGAATAAAATTCAACTGCAATGTCTTTAGCGCCTGGCACTTCAAGAATAGAGGGTGCTTTGTAGCCATCAAACACAATTTCAGCATAGGCATTATCGTGAACAACCCAAATATTATGCTCTTTGGCCATTACAATCACTTTCTCGAAAAACTCCAAATCAACACATTGAGTTGTCGGGTTCCCTGGAAAGTTAAGCACCAACATTTTGGGTTTTGGGTAAGATGTTTTAATCGCTTTTTCAAGCTCGCTGAAGAAGTCCACATCAGGGCTAATCGGTACATGGCGAATATCCGCACCAGCAATTACAAACCCGTATGGATGAATGGGATAAGCAGGGTTAGGCACGAGGACAGCATCACCAGGGCCGAGTGTTGCTAACGCTAAGTGAGCAAGCCCTTCTTTTGAGCCAATGGTAACGATCGCTTCGGTATCGAAATCCAGTTCAACATCATACTTAGATTTATACCAACCACAAATGGCCTTGCGTAAACGGGGAATGCCGCGTGACACAGAATAACGGTGCGTATCGCCACGTTGAGTTGCCTCAACCATTTTATCAACGATATGTTTTGGTGTCGGCTGGTCGGGATTACCCATGCCG
>DUCA01000133.1:21895-22212 GCA_012960055.1 Cycloclasticus sp. | reverse complement strand
GATAAAACTGATGAACTAAAGCAGCTCTTGCAAGAGCGTATTTTGCTGTTGGATGGTGCTATGGGCACGATGATTCAGTCGTATAACTTCAATGAAACCGATTACCGTGGCGAACGTTTTGCCGATTGGCCGAGTGATGTAAAAGGCAATAACGACTTACTATCGTTAACGCAGGCCGATACCATTCGTGCGATTCATCTGGCGTATCTTGAAGCCGGTGCGGACATTATCGAAACCAATACTTTCAACTCCACACGGGTGGCGATGGCTGATTACGACATGGAAGATTTGTCGTATGAAATTAACGAACAATCTGC
>DUCA01000133.1:0-21798 GCA_012960055.1 Cycloclasticus sp. | reverse complement strand
GCGTATTGGGCCCAACAAACCGCACGGCAAGTATTTCACCTGACGTGAATGATCCTGCGTTTAGAAATGTCAGTTTTGATGAATTGGCCGAGGCATATACCGAATCAATCGACGCGCTATTAAAAGGCGGTGCGGATATTTTGTTGGTGGAAACCATCTTCGATACCTTGAACGCAAAGGCGGCGTTGTTTGCTATTGAGCAATATTTTGAAACCCACGGCGTGCGCTATCCGGTAATGATTTCTGGCACCATTACCGATGCCTCAGGTCGAACCTTATCGGGCCAAGTCACCGAAGCATTTTGGAATTCAGTGCGTCATATTAAGCCGGTTAGCATCGGTTTTAACTGCGCCTTAGGCGCTGAAGAATTGCGCCAGTACATTGCTGAACTATCACGCGTGACGGATACCTTTATATCGGCTCACCCGAATGCCGGTTTGCCAAACGAATTTGGTGGTTACGACGAAACACCAGAAGACATGGCGGTGCACATTAAAGAATGGGCGCAAAGTGGCTTCTTAAATATTGTTGGCGGTTGCTGTGGCACGTCGCCTGAATTTATTACCGCGATGAAAGACGCGGTCAGCGGTTGTGCACCAAGGCAAATTCCAGAGTTAGAAACAGCCTGTAAATTGTCGGGGTTAGAACCGATGAATATCACCCAAGAGTCGTTATTCATTAACGTGGGTGAGCGGACTAACGTCACCGGCTCTGCACGGTTCAAACGGTTGATTAAAGAACAAGACTACGAAACGGCCTTAGACGTGGCACGTCAGCAAGTAGAAAGCGGTGCGCAGGTGATTGATGTCAACATGGACGAGGGCATGTTGGATTCGAAAGCGGCGATGGTGCGCTTCCTAAGCTTGATTGCCGCCGAGCCCGATATTTCCGTCGTACCAGTGATGATTGACTCATCCAAATGGGACATTTTAGAAGCCGGATTAAAGTGTGTGCAAGGCAAAGCGATTGTTAATTCCATCAGCTTGAAAGAGGGTGAAGAGAACTTTATCCAGCAAGCGAAAACCATCATGCGTTATGGCGCAGCGGTGATTGTGATGGCGTTTGATGAAACCGGGCAGGCCGATACCTTTGAACGCAAAGTAGATATTTGTACGCGTGCTTATAAAGTATTGACTGAAAAGGCAGGTTTCCCGCCAGAAGATATTATCTTTGACCCGAATATATTCGCCGTGGCAACCGGCATCGACGAGCACAATAACTACGCGGTAGATTTTATTGAGGCAACGCGCGTGATTAAGCGAACCTTGCCGCATGCGATGGTGTCGGGTGGCGTATCGAACGTATCGTTCTCGTTCCGCGGCAATAATGTGGTGCGCGAGGCGATTCACGCGGTGTTTTTATATCACGCGATTAAAGCGGGCATGGATATGGGCATCGTCAACGCGGGGCAACTTGCCGTGTACGACGATATCCCAGAACAATTACGCGAAGCGGTAGAAGACGTTATCTTAAATCGGACGCCTGCAAGTGGTGAGAGCGCGACAGAGAATTTGCTAGGCGTCGCGGCGAAGTATTTAGACATTGATTCTGAAGAAGCGGTTAAAGAAGCGGCAGAATGGCGCTCTTGGCCGGTTAAAAAACGCTTGGAACACGCGCTGGTTAAAGGTATTACCGAATTTATTGAAGAAGATACCGAACTGGTTCGGCAAGAAGTTGAACGCCCACTGCACGTGATTGAAGGGCCATTAATGGACGGCATGAACGTGGTGGGTGATTTGTTTGGCGCCGGTAAAATGTTTTTACCGCAAGTGGTTAAATCCGCACGGGTGATGAAAAAAGCCGTGGCCCATTTAATGCCGTATATGGAAGAAGAAAAAGGCGACGTCATTTCAAGTAACGGCAAAATCCTCATGGCAACGGTGAAAGGTGATGTGCATGATATCGGTAAAAATATCGTCGCCGTGGTATTGCAATGTAATGGGTTTGAAGTGGTGGATTTAGGCGTGATGGTGCCCGCCGAGACGATTCTAAAACAAGCGCGCGAACACAATGTCGACGCGATTGGTTTAAGTGGCTTAATTACGCCGTCGCTTGATGAAATGGTGCACATGGCGAAAGAAATGGAGCGCCAGGGCTTTCATGTACCGTTGATGATTGGTGGGGCAACGACCTCGCGCGCACACACGGCAGTAAAAATCGAGCCGAACTATCACGGGGCCAGTGTCTATGTGACCGATGCGTCGCGTTCTGTGGGTGTGCTAAGGAACCTCTTAGACACCCGTGAGGACAATGATTACCAACAAAAAATCCGTGAAGAATACGCGGAAGTGCGTGAGCGCCATAAAGGGCGCCAATCCACTAAACGTCAGTTAAATATTGAAGATGCCCGCGCGAATGCAACCGAGATAGATTGGAGCGCAGAAACGCCAATAAAACCCAGCTTTTTAGGCACAAAAGTATTAAACGACTTTCCGCTTGAAGAGATTGCAGAATTTATTGATTGGTCGCCATTCTTCCAAACTTGGGAGTTGATTGGCAGTTACCCAAAAATTCTTGACGATGAAATTGTTGGTGAACACGCGCGCGATTTATTTAAAGATGCACAAGCGATGTTAAAACAAATTATCGATGAAAAATGGTTAACTGCCAGCGCTGTGTTTGGCTTCTACCCAGCCAATAGCCGCGTGGATGATGTGGTGGTTTACGAGGATGAATCGTGTGAGGTAGAACGCGCTGTATTGCACCATTTACGCCAGCAAAACATTAAACCACCGGGGCGTAAGAACTATTGCCTATCCGATACCGTCGCGCCAGAAAACTCAGGTGTTAATGACTATATTGGTGCCTTTGCCGTCACAGCCGGTATTGGCATAGAAGAGCATGTGAAGCGCTTTGAAGCCGAGCATGACGATTACCAATCCATCATGATTAAAGCCTTAGCTGACCGTTTGGCTGAAGCGTTTGCTGAGTGTTTGCATCAGCAAGTGAGAAAAGAGCATTGGGGCTACGCTAAAGATGAGTCGTTAGAAAACAATGATTTAATTAAAGAAGCCTATAAAGGCATACGCCCTGCGCCGGGTTATCCCGCGTGCCCAGACCACACCGAAAAAGCGACCCTGTTCTCGTTACTGAATGCCACCGAAGAAGTGGGTATTGAACTCACCGAAAGTTTTGCCATGTATCCAACAGCGGCCGTCAGCGGTTGGTATTTTGCACACCCAGACGCGCAGTATTTCAACGTCGGAAAACTGAAGAAAGATCAAGTGGAAGACTACGGGCAGCGCAAAGGAGAGTCGCTGGATTACGTTGAACGTTGGCTAGCGCCAAGCCTCGCTTACGACCCTGATGACAATTGAGTTAACATTTTACACCACAGAGGGTTGTCATCTGTGTGAAGAAGCCAAACGCCTATTGCAGCAGTTATTGGCGCAGAACCCCGAGCGATATCAAATAGAAATTATTGATATTGCAGGTTTTGATGCGCTGATAGAGCAATATGGAACACGCATACCGGTGGTTAAAAAAAGTATCGGCAAAGATGATTTAGGCTGGCCGTTTGAATACGCCAGTTTGTTGGTCTATGTAGGGTCTAATTAATGGACGCTAAACAAAAAGGTATCAGTAAGTTTGCCTCTATCATGCTGGTGCTCAGCATAATGGCTGTGCTATTAGGCGTTGGCGTTTTTTACTGGTTGATTTTTGACGACACAGTGGCCTTATCAGACGGTGCAAAGCAGCCGATTGGCACTTTTCCGATGGAGTCGAAATAACGTTTTATTGTTATTCCTATGTCTACACGATAGGCATTTGATCGAAATTAGGCGCTTTTTGGCAATGTTTGCAATGGCGGGTGATTGATTTGATGGGTTCAGCGGTGATTTCATATGTCATCGAGCAGCATAAGCATTGGCCAGTTTGTGTGGTCATGCCTTTAGTTTGGTTTAATCAAAAACAATGCAGCGGTTTTTATATACCAGCACTTCGTACTGTAGATGGTGTCTGATGGCTCTTGATAGCACAATCTTTTCGTTGTCCTGCCCTTTGCGCTTTAAGTCTTCAACGCTGTCGTTATGGCGAATGTGCACGATATCTTGTTCGATGATTGGCCCTGCGTCTAAATCACTGGTGACGTAGTGACTGGTTGCACCAATAATTTTCACACCCCTTTCATGCGCTGAATGATACGGCTTGGCACCCGGGAATGCCGGTAAGAAAGAGTGGTGGATGTTGATGATTTTGTTGGGAAAATGTTCGATAAAATCGGCACTTAAAATTTGCATATAACGAGCAAGTACAACGGTGTCTACGTGGTGTTTTTTAAGCAATTCAAGCTGTGATGCTTCCTGTTGCTGCTTATTCTCAGCATTAATAGGTAAGTGATAAAAGGGAATGCCGGTGTTTTCTGCTAGCGTTTTATACGTGGTGTGGTTGCTGATAATCAGGGGGATTTCAACATGCCATTCACCGGACTGGTAACGAGACAGCAAGTCGAATAAACAATGCCCGTGCTGAGAAACGAAAACAGCCATGCGGGGTTTGATGCCTGAAAAAGCGATACGCCAGTTCATATCAAGCACTGAGCCAACTTGTTCTTGGAAAGCGTCTTTGATGGCATCGAGTTGGATGCTGAAGTTTTCTAACTGCCATTCAACGCGCATAAAGAAATGTTTGTCGGCAGAATCAACGTGCTGTTCAAGGTCGACAATATTGCCGTTGTTCTTGCTTAAGAATGCAGTCACTTTGGCAATAATGCCCGGTTGGTCTGGGCATTCTGCCAGTAAAATGGCGGTCGCTTGATTATTCAATGCAGTGTCCTGTATTCGGTTTAAAGTCTGTTTCACTTAGTAACGTCACTGTTTTGCTAATGCGCGCTTGTAGCTGTTGTGCTGTGTACGAGATAGCGTCGGCAAAGCCCCAAATTGGATTTGGCCAAGCGACATCATCTTTGTATCTAACGATATGGTGCAGGTGTAATTGAGGAACCATATTACCCAACGCGGCGAGGTTCATTTTGTCGGCTTGGAACGCATCATTAAGCGTTTGGCTAAGTTGCAATGATTCGTATTGCAGTTGCTGTTGCTCTATGGCGCCCAATTGAAATGCTTCGCTGATAGCCGCTTGCCTTGGAACAAGAATATACCAAGGGTAGTTAGCATCTTTACTAAGTAACAAGGCGCATAAAGGAAAGTCACCCAGGTAGTAACAGTCTTCAGCAAGTCTTGGGTGTAACTTAAACGACATGCTATTAGCCTTCTCGTTTCCAGTGACCTGACTTACCGCCTTTCTTTTCAAGTAGTCGAACGCCTTGGATGGTCATGCCGCGATCAACGGCTTTGCACATATCGTAAATGGTTAGTAGCGTGACTTGTGTGGCATTGAGAGCTTCCATTTCCACGCCTGTTTTGCCGGATGTGGTGACGGTAGTCAGGCAGGCAATACGGTTTTTTTGCGTGTCTGGCTCTAATTTAATGTCCACGTGAGTAAGCGGTAAGGGGTGACACAAAGGTACCAGCTCGGCGGTTTTTTTGCTGGCCATAATGCCTGCGATACGTGCAATGCCCAGCACGTCGCCTTTTTTATTGTCGCCATCAATCACACGCTGTAGCGTAGCGACGTCCATTTCAATAAACCCTTCAGTGATGGCGGTGCGGTCGGTATCGGCTTTCGCGCTAATATCAACCATGTGGGCATCGCCAGCGGCGTTAAAGTGTGTAAGTTCAGACATAGTTTAGTGTGGTCATTGCGTGATATTATGAACAATTATGACACAAACCAAAGCAGAGAAAGCCATGAGCATAAAAGTACTTTATTTCGCCAGTTTAAGAGAACGGTTAGGCTGTAGTGAAGAGTTGATTAGCGAAGATGGCTTGAGTACAGTGGGGGACGTTTGGCAGCGTGTTAGTGATGGTAAAAATGTCACGCAACGGGTTCTATATTCCATTAATCAAGAGTATGCGCAAGCCGATTCATTGGTTAAAGCGGGCGATGAAGTGGCGTTTTTCCCGCCGGTTACAGGTGGCTAGTGTGATTAAAATTACTGAACAGCCTTTTGATCCTTGGCAAGAATTATCGAGCTTTCAAATAGGAATGGGGCGTGATGGTGAATTTGGTGCCTGTGCGAATTTTATCGGCACGATGCGTGATATGAATGAAGGCGATGTGGTGAATGCGATGGTGCTGGAGCATTACCCGGGCATGACCGAAAAGCACCTTGAGAAAATTGTGAATGACGCGCGTAAAAAATGGGATTTGTTAGAAACACTGGTTATTCACCGTGTGGGTGAGCTGTTACCGAATGATCCCATTGTATTGGTGGCGGTCTGGTCAGCTCACCGTAAAGATGCTTTTGAAGCGAGCCGTTTTATTATGGAAGATTTAAAAAGCAAGGCGCCGTTCTGGAAGAGAGAGTCTGTGCAAGGACCAGATCAGCAGACAGAAAAAAACCGCTGGGTCAAAAAGAACACCAGCGGCTATTAATCTAAATTTTGTTGTTACTTAGAAGCGAGGTTTTTCTTCCTCTGCGTTGTAACGTGTAATGCTTTCTAAAATTTCTTTGCCAGCACTTTCAACGCCTTCCCAACCTTTGATTTTTACCCATTTTCCAGCCTCTAAGTCTTTGTAGTGTTCAAAGAAATGCGAGATCTGGTCTAAAGTAACTTTTGGAATATCTTCGTGAGATTTAATGTCGTCATATAGTGGTGTTAGTTTAGATACTGGAACAGCCAATACTTTTGCGTCTTCACCCGCTTCATCCGTCATCATCAATACGCCAATTGGGCGACAACGAATCACAGAACCGTTCATTAATGGGTTTGGTGTAATCACTAATACGTCAACTGGGTCGCCGTCGTCAGATAAGGTGTGAGGAACATAGCCATAGTTACATGGGTAATGCATGGCTGTGCCCATAAAGCGGTCTACAAATAATGCGCCAGAGTCCTTATCCACTTCGTATTTAATAGGGTCAGCATGTGAAGGGATTTCAATAATAACGTTGATGTCATTTGGTAAATCTTTACCAGAAGGGACTAAATTAAGACTCATGTTTTTTCCTTATCTTTGTGGTTAATTAAATGCTGTGCTGCATTATACAGAAGGGGGGGTAATTAATTAAGCTTTCTACTTGCATCAAGCATACATGGGGAGTAAAAAAGAAAGGGCTGTTTCGTTATGCTGTATTTTAAAAAAAACAAATAAAAAACAATCGAGGGAGAAGCATGGAGTTTAGTAATATCTTACCACCCATCATAGGGTGTTTCGGTTTGTACGCGGCCAAGTACGTTTATGGCTTGGTGATGAAGTACCCAGAAGGGGAAGGTAAAGTCGTCAAGATTGCCGAACAAATTCATTTAGGCGCAATGGTCTTTATGAAACGAGAATACAAAATGTTGGCTATTTTTGCCGCAGTATTATTTGTTCTAACGTTTATTTTTCTAGGTTGGGCTACGGCGCTTTGTTTCCTTGTTGGTGCTGTTGCATCTGGTTTGGCCGGATACATTGGCATGAATACAGCCACCAAAGCGAATGTTCGGACAACCACCGCTGCGCATGAGGATGGTGCAGAAGCAGCGCTGTCAGTGGCTTTTCTCGGCGGTTCAATTATGGGGTTGGCCGTCGCATCGCTGGGTTTAATGGGCCTTGGTTTGATGTACTTGTTCTTTGGCAGTGACCCGGAAACATCACACGCTATTCATGGCTTTGCAATGGGCGCGTCAGTCGTTGCCTTATTCTCCCGTGTCGGTGGTGGTATTTTCACAAAGAGTGCCGATGTGGGCGCCGATTTAGTTGGTAAAATTGAAGCGGGTATTCCGGAAGATGACCCGCGGAATCCTGGTGTGATTGCTGATAACGTCGGCGATAACGTCGGCGATGTTGCGGGTATGGGCTCAGATATTTTCGAGTCGTATTGTGGTTCAATGATTGCGACCATAGCGATTGCATCAACCATGTCGACTGTTTTGTTGTCAGAACTTGGTGCACAATCCAGTCTAATGTTTTTACCTTTGGCCTTAGCCTCTATTGGCTTGCTGTGTTCCATTGGCGGTATCATAATAGTTAAAAAAAATGCGTCAAAATCACCTGAAAAAGCCTTACGCATGGGCACCATGGGTGCCTCGGCATTGTTTATTGTTGCCGCCTTGTTGCTTATCTTAATGATGGATGTAACCACCTCTGTTTGGATGGCGGTTCTTGCCGGCGCGATTGGTGGCATTATTATTGGCCTAGTTACCGAATATTACACAGCCGGCTCACCGGTTCAGCGTATTGCAAAAGCGGGTGAAACAGGCCCCGCAACGGTGATGATTTCAGGCCTCGCCATCGGTATGCAATCGGTCGCTATACCTGTATTTACTATTTGTGCGGTTATCGCGGTTGCTAGCCACTTTGCGGATTTATACGGCGTGGGTATTGCCGCGGTTGGGATGCTAGCGACTGTGGGTATCACCATGGCGATTGATGCCTATGGTCCGGTTGCAGATAACGCCGGCGGCATTGCAGAAATGGGCGGTTTGGGTGATGAAACGCGCAAAATTACCGACTCCTTGGATGAGCTGGGTAATACTACGGCAGCGATTGGCAAAGGCTTCGCCATTGGTGCGGCAGCGCTTGCAGCCTTGGCCATCATCACCGCGTTTATTGAAACGGTGTCAAATCATGTGCCAAACTTCTCATTAGAATTAAATGACCCGCAAGTATTGATAGGGCTGTTTATTGGCGGCGTCATTCCATTCGTTATTGCAGCGTTAACGATGACCGCGGTGGGCGATGCGGCGTTTGAAATGATTAAAGAAATTCGTCGCCAATTTAAAGAAATTGATGGGCTACTTGAAGGAACTGCAGAGCCAGATACTGAACGTTGTGTGGATATTGCGACTACCGCGGCGCTTAAAAAAATGATTTTGCCGGGTGTTATTGCAGTGAGTGCGCCGCCTTTGGTAGGGTTTCTAATTAGCGCAGAAGCCTTGGGCGGAATGCTATCGGGCGCATTGCTTTGTTGTGTGCTGATGGCACTAATGATGGCGAATGCAGGTGGTGCATGGGATAACGCTAAAAAGTACGTTGAAAAAGGCAACCTAGGCGGCAAAGGCTCAGATACGCACACAGCGGTAGTGGTGGGCGATACCGTGGGTGATCCGTTTAAGGATACATCTGGCCCATCCATGAATATTCTTATTAACGTGATGGCGATTGTTAGTTTGGTGATTGCGCCTTTATTGGGTTAAATCCTAGAGCGTAAACAAATAGAAAGGCAACTGTGTAAGCAGTTGCTTTTTTGTCTGTCTCAAGGTTATATTTTCCATATAATAAAACATTTTTAAACGACAAATATTCGATGCTGACGTACCCCAATATTGACCCTGTTGCACTGGCCTTAGGTCCTGTGAAAATTCATTGGTACGGCGTTATGTACCTGATTGGCTTTGTGGGTGCTTGGCTGTTGGGGCGCGTAAGAGCAAAAAAAATAGGCTGGGATGTTGAGCAAATTGACGATCTCATTTTTTATGCGGCGATGGGCGTGGTATTGGGCGGCCGTATTGGCTATGTGTTGTTTTATAATTTTCCTGCGTTTGCTGATAACCCACTGATTTTATTTAAAATTTGGCAAGGTGGCATGTCGTTCCACGGTGGCTTGATGGGAGTGGGTTTGTCGATGGTACTGTTTGCTCGAAAATACAAACATCGTTTTTTTGAGGTGATTGATTTTGTTGTGCCGTTAGTGCCTATTGGGTTGGGTGCAGGCCGGGTTGGTAATTTTATAAACGGTGAGCTGTGGGGTAAACCAACTGATTTTAGCTTGGGTATGTTGGTGCCAGGGCTAGGTAATATGCCGCGGCACCCATCACAATTATACGAAGCGGCGTTAGAAGGCGTTGTGTTGTTCTTGTTACTGTGGGTGTATTCGAGCAAACCAAAGCCAACAATGGCGGTATCCGGGCTGTTTTTAATGGGCTACGGGGCGTTTAGATTTTTGGTTGAATTTGTACGCTTGCCCGATGCGCATTTGGGTTACTTAGCGTTTGGTTGGTTGACGATGGGGCAGATTTTAACCGTACCAATGTTATTATTAGGGGGCTTTTTAATGATGAAGGCCTATCAAAAAGGATCGTAACGAATGAAACAATATTTAGAATTGATGCAGGATATCCTCGACAATGGGGCGGATAAAGAGGATAGAACGGGCACGGGTACACGATCAGTATTTGGTCGACAAATGCGTTTTGATTTATCCAAAGGTTTCCCGTTAGTTACCACTAAAAAACTGCATTTGCGTTCGATTATTCACGAGCTACTTTGGTTTTTAAATGGCGACACTAATACTGCGTATTTAAAAGAAAACGGTGTGAGTATTTGGGATGAATGGGCAGATGAGAACGGTGATTTAGGCCCTGTTTATGGCCATCAATGGCGTTCATGGCCAACACCTACTGGCGGTAATATCGATCAAATGAGTGAGGTGTTAGAACAAATTAAAAATACTCCCGATTCACGCCGCTTGATTGTTAGTGCATGGAATGTCGGTCAAATTCCGGATATGGCTTTGCCACCGTGTCACTTGTTGTTTCAGTTTTACGTGGCTGATGGGCGCTTATCCTGTCAGCTATACCAACGTTCAGCTGACTTCTTTTTGGGTGTGCCTTTCAATATCGCCAGCTATGCTTTGCTCACGCATATGGTTGCGCAACAAGCCGGTTTAGAGGTAGGTGATTTTGTTTGGACGGGTGGCGATGTGCATTTATACAATAACCATTTTGAACAGGCTAATTTGCAATTATCACGGGACACATTGGTGTTGCCTGAGTTGAAAATTGCTCGGAAACCAGCGAGCTTATTTGATTACAGCTATGATGATTTTGAAATAGTTGACTACGAGTCGCACGCCGGCATAAAAGCACCGGTCGCCATTTAATGCTGTCCATGATTGTCGCGATGGGTGAAAACAACGCCATCGGAAAAGATAATGATTTACTTTGGCACCTGCCAGAGGATTTTAAGCACTTCAAGAAAACCACGATGGGTAAGCCTATTTTAATGGGGCGTAAAACCTATGAATCCATCGGTAAGCCCTTACCGGGCAGGAAAAATATCGTGATTACTCGGGATAAACGCTTTACGGCTGAAGGCGTGACCATCGTGAATTCAATTGATGCGGCCTTGTCTGCCAGCGAGCAATACGATGAGGTGATGATTATTGGTGGTGCGAGTTTTTATCAGCAAATGTTGCCGATGGTGGATCGTTTATACATTACCCTTGTGCATCAAACATTTGAAGCAGATGCCTTTTTCCCTGACATCAACATGAATGAATGGGCGGAAATCGAACGTAGTGAGTATGCTGCAGATGAGCGGCATGCGCATGACTTTTCGTTTGTTACGTTTGAAAAAACCAGCTAAAGGCCTGGCGTTATCCCAAAGGGCATAAGCTCAATTAAATGGATAGAAAACGTATCCATTTAATTGAGCTTTAAAAAACAATCACAAAGTTCTGACATAACCTCTTCCGAACCATCCAGTTTCAGCGCAGTTAGTGAACCACCCCATAAACAGCCGCTATCTAAACAAAAGGTATTGTTTTTTCGGTGCAACCCCAAGGTAGACCAATGTCCAAAGAGTATTTTATCGTTGGCTGTTTTTCTATTAGGGGCTTCAAACCAAGGTATTAGCCCATTGGCTTGCGTGCCAACAGCTCCTTTTTCATTGAAGTCTAAACGACCTTGCAAATCGCAATAACGTAAGCGTGTAAAACAGTTGATGATAAAACGCAGACGCTCGTTACCGGTTAACGAATCGTCCCAGCAGTTCGGTTGGTTGCCGTACATGGACGCTAAAAAATCATCCAGTTGATCGCCTTGAATAATGGCTTCAAGTTCACGGGCATACCGCCGGGCATCGGCCATTGACCATTGTGGCAGAATACCAGCGTGCACCATGCTGTAACCAAGTCCCTTATCCTCATAAAGGAAGGGTTGAGAGCGTAGCCATTGTATGAGTTCTTCGGCATCGCCAGCATTCAGAATATCCGAGAAGGTATCTACTTTATGCGGGGTTCGATGGCCGCGTGCAATGGCTAAAAAGTGGCAATCATGATTGCCTAGAACACTGCGCGCGCTGTCACCCAATGACATGATAAATCGCAATGTTTCTAGCGATTGTGGGCCGCGGTTGATTAGGTCACCGGCAAACCAGAGCTGGTCGTTAGTTGGGTCAAACTGGATGGTATCCAGCAACCGCTTGAGGGGGTCATAACAGCCTTGAATGTCGCCGATGGCGTAGGTTGTCATGTGCCGTTTTACTTAGTGCAATGTACGGGGAATGGAGAGTGAAAACGGAGGAATTGCTGCGGTGAATTTCTCGCCATCAGAATCCAGCATATGATAGCTGCCCTGCATGGCGCCAACAGATGTTTCTATCACCGCGCCACTGGTGTATTGGAACGATTCGCCGGGTTGAATGTGCGGTTGTTCGCCAACTACGCCTTCGCCATGCACTTCTTGTGTTTTACCGTTTGCATCGCTAATAATCCAGTGCCTACTGAGCAATTGCGCCTCAATATTGCCCGCGTTTTTAATGGTGATGGAATATGCGAAGACATATCGTGCGGCTTCAGGTTCTGAAGACGAGGCAATGTAAGTGGTATTAACGGTGACTTGGATGTTTTGAAGTTTAGAATCGCTCATAGGTGTATTTTACAATCTAAAGTAAGATGATGTCAGGCATAAATGAGAGTAAGGGAAAAAGTTTGAGAATACACATTTTAGGTATTTGTGGCACGTTTATGGGTGGTCTTGCGCTGATGGCGAAACGGCTGGGGCATACGGTAACGGGTTCTGATGCAGGGGTGTACCCGCCGATGAGTACGCAACTTGAGTCGGAAGGCATTGAGTTAATGCAGGGCTACCATGCTGAAAATCTTGATGTGATGCCTGATATGGTGGTAATTGGTAATGCCTTGTCGCGTGGTAACGAAGAAGTGGAGGCGGTGTTGAGCTTGGGTTTACCTTACACCTCTGGCGCACAGTGGTTAGCTGAACATGTATTGCAAAACCGATGGGTACTGGCTGTGGCGGGTACGCACGGAAAAACCACCAGTAGTTCAATGTTAGCGTGGATACTGGAATACGCGGGATTAACCCCCGGATTTTTAATTGGCGGTGTGCCACTGAATTTTGCAACCTCAGCGCGTTTGGGTGAGTCGGATTACTTTGTGATCGAGGCGGATGAATACGATACGGCCTTTTTTGATAAGCGCTCTAAGTTTGTTCATTACCGGCCTAAAACCTGCGTGTTGAATAACCTTGAATTTGATCACGCGGATATCTTTGAAGACCTTGATGCGATCAAACGGCAATTTCATCACTTAGTTCGAACAGTAGCGAATAATGGTCTGTTGGTCGTCCCCTCAGATGATTCAAATTTACAAGATGTATTGGCGCTGGGTTGTTGGACGCCGACAGAAACGGTTAATGTTAATGAAGCCAAGACAGCCGAGTGGACTGCGGATAATATTACTGCAGGTGAGGGTGAGTTTGATGTGTACCATCAAGGTGAGTTGTCTGGTCGTGTGTGTTGGGCATTAAGTGGGCAGCATAATGTGTTGAACGCCTTAGGCGCTATTGCCGCGGCAAACCATGTTGGCGTTAAGCCTGGTATTGCGGTGAAAGCCTTGGCGGAATTTGAGAACGTTAAACGCCGTATGGAAATCAGAGCAGTTGTTAACGGCATTACCTTGTACGATGACTTTGCACACCACCCAACCGCGATTGCGAGTACCTTGGAGGGGCTGCGAGGAAAAGTCGGCGAGCAACGTATTATTGCCGTGTTGGAGCCGCGTTCAAACACCATGAAAATGGGCGTTCATAAAGAAACGTTGTTGCCGTCACTGAAACACGCCGATTGTGCCTTTATTTTTATGCCGGAAGGCATGGGTTGGGAGATGGAGGTTGAGCCGTTTTCTAATATCCAGGTTTTTAAAACGATGGAGTCTCTTGTTGAAGTGATTGTTACAGAGGCTCAAGCCAGTGATAACGTATTATTTATGAGTAACGGTAGTTTTGGCGGTATACATCAATTGGTCGAAGAGCGCTTAAGGGAGTAAATTAAACATATGCGTTTTCCAACAAATAATGTGCCTATTTTCCCGCTGTCCACGGTGTTGTTTCCCGAAGGTGTGATGTTGTTAAGAATCTTTGAAACGCGTTATTTGGACATGGTGAGTCGTTGTTTAAAACAAGATGTGCCTTTTGGAGTTTGCATGATTGCCGATGGCTCTGAAGTTGGCGAGGCGGCGAACTGTTATCAAATTGGCACCTTGGCAAAAATTATTAATTGGGATCAAACCAAGGGCGGGGTGTTGGCGATTGAAGCACTGGGTTGCCAACGATTTAAAATATTGGATAGTGATATTTCAAAGCAAGAACTCATCACCGCGAGTATTCAACTGTTAGGGGATGCGCCTTCTGTACCCATACCCGATGAGTTGGTGACACTAACGGGTATGTTGAGGAACGTGCTGAATAAGAATGAACGCAGTGCCATCCTGGATGATAAGCAATTTCACGATGCAAATTGGGTCGGTTACCGTCTAACAGAAGTGTTGCCAATGGATAATGTTATTCGACAACGCTTACTGGAAATAGATGATCCCATTGAGAGGTTGTATCTGATTTTGGGTTTGTTCGCAGACCATTAATGTCAAATTTTGGCGTTACTTGTATATTGCATTTCCTTTGCTATATTTTATAGTGAGTTAGACTCAATGGCTTCAATGATGTCACGACATGATGTTTAAAATAAAAACACGCTCCCATCTTAAGTACTTTGTTTAACTCGTACTGACCCTGTTTGCTGAGGACGTAAAAGCACGAGTTGAACAGCGTAAAGTTAGAGGTAACAGAAGGAATCACCATCAAAGATATGCAATCAATCATTGATAAAATGAATGAGTTGGTAGCGCTCGGCTTTAAAATATCGATGGATGATTTTGGTGCCGGTTATTCATTGTTAACGTATTAGAAGCTGCTTCCATTGAGTGAGCTTAAGGTTGACCAATCTTTTGTTCGTGATTTGTACATTGATAAGTCGGACGCGGAAATTGCTGCGACCATTATTGCGATGGCGAATAATTTTAATTTAGAGGTAGTTGCCGAATGGGTTGAGGAAGAGAGTCAGCTTCGTTTCTTGAGTCGAAATGGTTGCTTGGTATTTCAAGGTTATTATTTCCATCGGCCTATGCCAGCTGAAGAGCTCGCTGAATTACTGCTGGGAAACTTAGTTATTTTGTGAGTTGTTGCGCCGGTTATTTTTGATAAATTTTGCCAGCAAAATAACTAATACACAAATAATTAACCACACAGGCCAGTTATCTAACAAGCTATTCGGTGTGTTTGATATGGCGTTGCCAAATAGTAGCCCTGGAAATAAATAAGCCGGCGCCCACAAAATAGACGCGATAATATTGATAGGTATGTATTGTTTAAGTGGCATATCTAAAACACCCGCAATCAAGGGAATCACTGCACGGATGGGTCCGACAAAGCGGCCAATCAAAATGCTGAACATGCCGTATTTCTCAAAAAAAGCATGCCCTTTCTGTAAAAACTCAGGGTGCTTCTCAAACCATGATACGGTGTAAATCTTTTCTTTATAGTGATTGCCTAAAGCAAAGCTTAACCCGTCACCCACAGATGCGCCTGCCGCTGCCCACACAGTAGTGGTCAACAAATCGAGCGTGCCATTACTGATAAGCGCGCCAATGGCGAACATAATGGCAACGCCGGGCACAACAATGCCGACGATGGCGAGTGACTCAACCATCGCGACTGAGAAGATAAGCGCGCCAGACCATAACGGGTAATCAACGACCCATTGAGTAATTAAATTGAGTAGATCTGTCAGCATGTGAAATCGCCGTTATTTATCTTGGTTGCGCATAAAATCAGCGGTATTGAAAAAGGCTTGCATCAGCTCGTCGTGCACGGGCTTTTCAATCTCCATTTTAGACAGTGCAACGTCCATGCAGTGTAGCCACTGGTCACGTTCTTTGGTGCCAACGGTAAAGGGTAAATGACGAGCGCGTAGGCGTGGGTGGCCGAACTTTTCAATGTAAAGCGATGGGCCGCCAAGCCAGCCGCTTAAGAACATGAATAACGTATCTTCTGCTTCACTTAAGTTGGGCGCGTGCATGTCACGTATGGTTTTAACCCCAGCAATAGAATTCATCGCTTGATAAAAATGCTGAGTCAGTTGGCGAACGCCCGCTTCACCACCGAGCTTTTCGTACTGCGTTAGCTTGTATGTTTGCCCTGGTTTGACGACATCAATCATGTGAGTTTTGCAAAAGCAATTTTGGCCGCGTTCAGTGTATCGTTAATGTCTTGTTCGCTATGTGCAGCGGAAACAAAACCGGCCTCAAACGCTGAAGGAGCAAGGTAGACACCCTGTTCCAGCATGAGGTGGAAAAAATGTTTGAAGCGCTCTTGGTCGCATTGCATGACTTGCTCGAAACGGCTGATGTTTTGTTCTGTAGAGAAGAATAGCCCGAACATGCCACCAACTTGATTGGTGGTGAATGGAATGTTTGCTTCATTCGCCAATTGCTGTAGTCCATCCAATAATTGCGTGGTTCTGGCGTTTAGCTTTTCGTAAAAATTAGGTTTACTAACGAGCTCTAAGGTTTTTAAACCCGCGGACATCGCCAAGGGGTTGCCCGATAATGTACCCGCTTGGTATACAGGGCCGTCGGGTGCTAACTGAGCCATGATGTCTGCGCGACCACCAAAGGCACCCACTGGC
Organism: Cycloclasticus sp.; assembly: GCA_012960055.1. GTDB lineage: Bacteria > Pseudomonadota > Gammaproteobacteria > Methylococcales > Cycloclasticaceae > Cycloclasticus. The sequence goes on along the minus strand of DUCA01000133.1, from coordinate 5,046 downwards.
ATGCCGCCGCCGATGACTTTCCCCAGTGTTGTTAGGTCAGGTTTTACGCCATAAACAGCTTGTGCGCCGCCTAATGCTACGCGAAAGCCACTCATTACTTCATCAAAAATCAACACGATAGCGTACTGGTCGCACAGTGTTCTAAGGGTGTCTAAAAAGCCGGGTTCAGGGGGGATGCAATTCATGTTACCGGCAACCGGTTCAACAATAATACAGGCGATGCTGTCGCCGTTATTCTTTAATGCGTCGGTGATTGCCTCAGCATCGTTATAGGGAAGCGTTAGCGTATGGTCGGCCAAGGCGGCGGGTACGCCCGGTGAGCTAGGTACGCCAAAGGTAAGCGCGCCTGAACCAGCTTTAACGAGTAAAGAATCAGAATGCCCGTGATAACAGCCTTCAAATTTAATGATATTATCGCGACCGGTAAAACCTCGTGCTAAACGAATTGCGCTCATGGTGGCTTCCGTACCGGAGCTGACCATGCGAACTTTTTCAATAGAAGGCACTAGTCTGCAGACGGTCTCCGCCATGCTGGTTTCAATCACGGTGGGTGCGCCAAAGCTAAGGCCTTTTTCAGCCGCAAGCTTAACCGCATCAATCACCTCAGGGTGGCTATGCCCCAAGACCATAGGCCCCCATGAGCCGACATAATCAATGTATTGTTTATCATTGGTGTCGGTGATATAGGCACCGTTGGCGTGGTCGATGAACACAGGGTCGCCACCGACACCTTTAAAGGCGCGGACGGGTGAGTTCACACCGCCAGGAATGGTGTTTTGGGCTTGGTCGAACAAAGAAGGCTTACTCATATTAATCCGGGCTGGTTATCGTGGCTGCCTATTATAAACGTTAAAGCTGAGTTAAGAGGTGGTGCTTTTTTTATCCGCTTTGAGGAAACTTACGACTGCATGAATGCAGGAGGTAGAGCAACGCAGGAGCAGTTGCAGATGGTTTGAGTTGACTGTTAAACGGTTGTTTAACTGTCAGCTGAAGTTGAAAAGGAGTTTCAGTTGATGGCGTCGTCTTGTTGCGAGTCAGGTCCATCGTCTTCTGCGTCTAACAAGTCATTATATTCCAGCCACATCGCATTAATAATGCCAAATGAGCAGGCCAATAAAACGCCGAGTATCCAAGCAAAGTACCACATGGTTTAGTTCCTTAATAAAGTGAGTGATCGTTTTCGTGAATAAAACGAGCGGTTAACTTGCCCCATAGTTGCTTATAGCACCAAGCCGTGTAGATAAAAATAACGGGGACAAAAAACGCAGCGGCCCAAGACATAACCGTTAAGGCATAAGTACTAGAGCTGCCGTTGAAAATGGTGAGGCTGTCTTGAAGCGAAATAGACGACGGTACAACAAATGGAAATAATGAACCACTGGCTGTAATAACAGCACCGATGATAGCCACGCAACTTGAGAAAAAAGCCAACAACGGTGATTTAGCTGAAAACAGGTAAGCCATGGCGAGGCCAAGTAGTCCAGCTATAGGGGCGAAGATTAAATCTGGGTGAACACTGTAATTATTCAGCCAACCCGCTTTAACGGAAGCGACTTGGTTGTCTGCGTTTAAAACAATGCCATCCATAAATTGCCAAAGCATTAGGCCCATTAAAACAAAGCTAATTAAGGCAATAAGGCTGCCCATCTTGATAAAGCGAATCAGTTGGTTATTTAGCGCATCGTCTGTCCGTAGCGTTGAATAACTGGCGCCGTGCATAACCAATAAGCTCGTGCAAAACACACCGGATAAAATAGAAAAGGGGTTAAACAGGCTAATAAATGTGGTGCTGACTAACGCACGATGGAATTCATCCATAGAAAAAGGCAGGCCAATATACAGGTTGCCGATAATGAGGCCTAGAAAGAACGTAGGAAAGGCACTACCGACAAAAATACCCCAGTCCCAGAACCCACGCCAGCGTGGATCGTCAATTTTGCCTCGGTAATCAAAGCCTAATGGCCTAAAGAATAGGCAAAATAACGCTAACATGAGTGGAAAATAAAACAGCGAAAAGGCGGTGCCATAGATGACTGGCCAAGCGGCAAACACCGCACCAATCGCTAGTACTAACCAAACTTGGTTTCCATCCCAATGGGGGGCGAGAACATTAATGAGAATGCGTCGTTCGGTGTCTGTTTTAGCAGCAAACGGTAAGATGATGCCAATGCCCGTGTCAAACCCGTTAGTGAGCATAAACGAGATGAATAACACGCAAATGAGAGCCCACCAAATGACTTGTAATGTTTCTAAGTCAAACATTTATTCCTCCGGCTTTTCAAGTTTTTCAAAATGGTAACGTCCTGTGTGTAAAGAGCTGGGGCCAAGGCGCGTGTATTTCAGCATTAAAAACATTTCGACAATAAACAGTAAAGAATAAAACCCAATCAAGCCGGTCAAACTAAAGTATAAATCGTCCGCGGTGAGTGTGGAGGTGCTTAAGTTGGTGGGTAAAATACCCGCAATACTCCAAGGTTGTCTGCCCATCTCGGCAACAATCCAACCGGCTTCAGAGGCGATCCATGGAAAGGGCAGTGATATTAGCGCAAGCTTGAGTATAAAAGGTCTGTCTGAAATATGCTTTTTGGTATTTGAGTAAATAAACGCCAAGCCGAACACGAGGAGCATCCACGAGCCAGAAGCCACCATTAAGCGGAACGACCAGAATAAAACGGGTACATTAGGGACAGTATCTACTGAGGCGAGACGGATTTGCTCTTCAGTTGCATCAACCACGTTATCTGTATACTTTTTGAGCAATAAGCCGTAGCCAAGGTTTTCTTTTATTTGGTCAAAGGATTCTTTTTCTAAGTCGGATGCATTGCCAGTTTTTAGTGACTTTAACAGCGCGTAAGCATGGATGCCTTCGCGTATTCTCATTTCATTTTCCGCTACCAACTCTTTAATACCTTTGACTTCGGTGTCAATTGAGCGTGTTGCAATGATGCCCAGTAGCCACGGTATTTTTACTGCGTGGTGTGTTTCTTGTGCTTCGCGGTCTGGCATGCCGAATAAGGTGAATGCAGCAGGGGCTTCCTCGGTTTCCCATTCGGCTTCAATCGCAGCCAGTTTCATTTTTTGAATTTGTCCGGCTTCGTATCCGCTTTCATCACCCAGTACAATAACGGAACAAACGGAGGCCAAGCCAAATGCTGCAGCAATGGCAAAAGAACGGTGAGCAAATGCCAAATCACGTCGTTTCAACATGTACCAAGCAGAAATGCTGAGGACAAACATAGAGCCAGTAACGTAGCCGGCCGATACGGTATGAATGAATTTAACTTGCGCAACGGGGTTAAAGAACAGCTCCGAAATGCTGGTCAGTTCCATGCGCATGGTTTCGTAATTAAATTCAGCGCCTACAGGGTATTGCATCCACGCGTTAGCGATAAGAATCCACAGTGCTGACAAATTGGAGCCAATGGCCACCATCCACGTGACGGATAAATGCTGAATTTTGCTGAGCCTATTCCAACCGAAAAAGAACAAGCCAACAAAGGTAGATTCTAGGAAGAACGCCATCATGCCTTCAATGGCAAGTGGTACGCCGAATACATCACCAACGTAATGGGAGTAATAAGCCCAGTTGGTGCCAAATTGGAACTCCAGCGTCATGCCGGTGGCAATACCCATGGCAAAGTTGATGGCAAATAACTTACCCCAAAATTTCACCATATCTTTGTATATGCGCTTGCCCGTCATCACGTAAACAGATTCCATGATGGCTAAAATAAACGATAGCCCCATGGTAAGGGGGACAAAAATAAAGTGGAATAATGCCGTTATGGCAAATTGCATTCTCGATAATTGAATGACGTCATCAGGAGACATTATGGGCTTTCCTTTCTAATGATGGGTGTATCTTCGCCCAATACGGTTTGGGTGAAGGTTTGCTGAACATGTTGTTGTGGACTGGAGAACCAAAGTACTTTAATCGCTATTAGCAGCGCCACTTTTATGACAAGAATAAGGGTGATTTCTTTACTTAGGCCGCTAGAAAATATTTTTAGCATAGCTATTGTTCCAATAGGTAATATATATATTCTAAACAACAATATACATATGTTCAACTTTGTTCAGGTCAGTTTACTGCTCTGCCTGTTGCTAAGTACAGAAGAAAGTAAAAGAAAATTGGATGACTTAGGGGTTAAACGGGGACAACAATACCGCGATGAATAAAGTCATTCACAATGCTTAAGCCCCCTTCGATAACAATATCTGGGTTGGGGTGCTGGAAGTCTTGCGCTAGTTTAGCCAGTAATGCCTGGGTTGTGAGTTCGGTATTGTCAGCTAAAGCAGTCAGTAATGCGTGTGTCATGGGGGTGGTTTCTAAGAAATCGGCACGATTATCAGTACTTCTATGCACCACCAGATAAGTGGCTTGTTCAGGCGCTTCCGTGGGCAGTACATCCGGTGATATGGTGTGGACTGGGTATGTGTATGCCAATGATAAAGCGGTGTGGGCTATGCTGAGAATCTGTTCAAGAGGGTCGGTAATAGCGGTTTGTTCTGAGTCATCATCTTCAGCGATAGCAACATACAACTCTGCCCACTCGTAGTGCGCAAGCTCTAGCATAAACGGAAAATCATCTTTAGCGTCAGGGTTTTCAAGGCGTTCAGTTTGCAGGTATTGAAGAAACTCTTGTGATATTTCAGTGAAATACGGACTGTGGCTGGGGTGACGGGCAAAAAAATCACGACACAGTGCGTCCCAGTGTTTCTCAGATAAGATTTGCTTCAATACAGGAAATGCGTCACTGATAACACTTGAGATGTTGGTGAACAGAAGGTCGCGATAGATGTTCATGCGCCGTTCTTCTATATCCGTGGGCCTTGGTGCGTTTTTAGGGTCTCTAATATATTGTGTGAACGCGTGTTGCGTGCGAATAAAAGAAGGGGTTTTATCCGGCCGCACGTTTTTGTTCCTGGTGTGAGGCATGATCTGATTGAGCTTGATGAATAAGGTCCACTTCTTCAAGCAGGTCTGTGAGCGGCGGAATATTTAAATCGCGTTCTAATAAGGTTGGGAATACGCCAAACTCTTCG
>DUCA01000132.1:1192-3737 GCA_012960055.1 Cycloclasticus sp. | reverse complement strand
TAGTGCGTTACGCTGTATCGGTGGGAAGTCCGTGTTCGCCAGTCTGTCTAAAGTTGGGTGCATGTTCGGTTATTTACGCTTTGCCATATGATACCGCTCAAGCAACTTTAATAGCTTATGCGGCTGATGGTTTTTCTTCCATACGCCGGCGGTAAATTTATTCGCTTCAGCCCACGTTGGGTATGCGTGAATCGCCCCGAGTATTTTATTCAACCCTAAACCATGTTTCATCGCCAAAACAAATTCAGGCAGTATTTCACCCGCGTGTTCGCCAACGATGCTTACGCCCAAAATCTTATCTTTACCCACAGGCGTCAGTACTTTAATAAAGCCTTCAGTTTTACCATCAACAATCGCACGGTCTAGCTCATCTAATTGAAATGTCGTAGTTTCAAAAATCAACCCTGCTGCCTTTGCTGATCGCTCGTTATACCCCACACTGGCAATTTCCGGGTCGGTAAACGTCACTCTGGGAATCACTCGATGATCGGCCTTGAAACGCCAAACATCACCAAATAAACTGTTCACCGCGCTATACCACGCATAATGCGCAGCGGTATGGGTGAATTGATACGGCCCTGCCACATCACCACAGGCATAAATAGTCGGAACGCTGGTACGCATGTATTTATCAACGTCAATGGTGCCAGAAGCTGTTGTTTGAACCGCTAATTCTTCAAGCCCAAAACCGCTAATATTTGGCACACGACCTATCGCAAACAATACGGCATCGAACTCAATATGCAGTGTTTCGCCAGCTTTCGATTTAAGCGTGGCAACTTGCTTATCACCCTCAGCACTAAATGAATCAATAGATTGGCTGAGCTTTAATTCAACCCCTTCGGCTTCTAATTGTTGGGTTAACAACAGCGCCGCATCTTCATCTTCTGGGCCCATTAATCTATCGGCCATATCGACAATGGTCACCTGACATCCTAAACGACTGAAACTCTGTCCCAGTTCACAACCAATCGGCCCACCGCCAACAACCAACAACCGTTCAGGCCGCTCACGTAACGACCATATCGTGTCCGATGTGAAATAACGAACCTTATCCAAACCATCTATTGTCGGCACACGTGGCCTAGCGCCTGTGGCGATAATAATATTCTGCGTACTCAGGGTTTTGCCATTAACGGACACTTCCCAAGGCGATTCCACGCGAGCATTCCCTTGCAAACACTCCACACCTAAATCTGTGTAACGTTCAACAGAATCATGCGGTTCAATTTGGGTGATGACCGATGACACGCGTTCCATTACCTCAGCAAAATCAAACTCTGCAGATGCGCTTTTAATGCCATAACGCTCACTGCGAGTTAAATCTGCTAAAAAGCGTGATGATTTTATGAGTGATTTGGACGGCACACAGCCGGTGTTTAAACAATCTCCACCCATCTTGTCTTTTTCAATCAGCAATACTTTGGCTTTTACCGCTGCGGCAATATAGGAACTGACCAAACCCGCCGCGCCACCCCCAATCACAATCAAGTTGTAGCCAAACGACTCTGGCTTTTTATAGGCTTTTAACACCTTATACCGACGGATAATCCCAGGTAATGCTTTGGCAAATAGCGGAAACAACCCCAATAGCGCAAACGAAACAGCAACCGCTGGCGATAATATATCGCTCACCTGCTCTATGCTTGCTAACTGTGTACCTGCATTCACGAACAAGATAGTCGCAGGGAACATGCCCAATTGACTCACCCAAAAATAGGTTCTTAGTTTTATTGGCGTTAAACCCATCAGTAAGTTAATCAACCAAAATGGAAACACTACGATTAAGCGTAAGGTGAACAGATAAAACGCGCCTTCTTTTTTAATGCCTGAGTTTATATCCGCCAATTTGTCTGAGAATTTACCCTGAACAGTATCACGCAACACATAACGAGACAGTAAAAAGGCTAAGCTTGCGCCAATTGTCGATGCAAACGACACCAACACAACGCCCCACCATAGGCCAAACACTGCACCGCCCGCTAAGGTGAGAATACTTGCGCCGGGAATAGACACTGCCGTTGATACGATATAAATAACAAAAAACCATGCCGATACTTGCCACGGGTTGGCGTTGTAATAGGTGATGAATTCTGCACTTTTATCTTTTAAGGCGGTTAAATTTAAATACTCATGGAAACCGAAGCTGTAAAAGCCAACAACAACTATAACTAACGTGCACAGCAACCATAGCTTTTTCGACTTAAGCATCACTAAACTCCCAACTACGCCAACCGCCAAACGCAGGGTAATAAAGCCCCAATTTAATGGGTCTCGCATCCATTCCGCTCATCAGTCGCGCGTATTGTTCAAGTTGTGCTTTGTAACGAATCATTTCAGCATTTAAAAATTCTTCTTTGTTATCGTCATCATGGCGACTGGTTTTATAGTCGATAATCCAACGCGTTTCTTCATCAACAAACGTTCTATCCAAACGACAATGCACAACAGCATCGTCAACAACACCCGACAACGCCAATTCAAATTGGCTGTCTTCGTGTTGGTTATTTAGAACCCATTGGCCACGATTATCTTTCACACAGTG
>DUCA01000132.1:0-1016 GCA_012960055.1 Cycloclasticus sp. | reverse complement strand
GTTGCCCAATCGAACTCAATAAGGTTGGTTTGAGGCTGTATGTTTGTAGTCACTTGATGCTGATAATCTAGATTTGAATAATCAAGTTTTTCAACATCATTGATATTTAATCTCTTTATATAACAGCTTGTTACATAGTCTTTATCATCTAATTTATTACTAATGAAACTAACAATCACATCATCTTTTATAGTCGGCCAAAGCAAGCCTAACAAGGTGTTATTGGCTGGTGCTTTTGGCTCTTCGGTTTTCTCATCTATCTTCAAACAAAAACTTAAATGCAACTGTTTTTTTGCCCGTGTCGCAGCGACATATAACAACCGTTGGCTTTCGTGACGCGCCTTATCTTGCTCTACCCTGTTTAAGTATTTAGCAATCGCATCATCTTCTTCTGCGCCCGTTTCTTTAATAGGCGCAATCATCAATTCGCTTTCACTGGGCATATCAGATGGCCTTTCTAACCACGCCAATAAACGCTTATCATCATTGCCTGCTTTTCTATCCAAACCGGGCAAAATCACATGATCGAATTCCAAGCCTTTGGCTTTATGTATGGTCATTATTTGCAGCGTATTCGGCGCACTCACATCAGGTGCGGCGTACAGTTTTTGTACCTGTTCTTGTAATATTGCCAAATCAATTGATTCTCTCTCCGATTCTAAAGCCTCTAAACAATCAAAGAAACGTTCGCAATCAGCCAAATCAGCGGATGACGATAAACACTCAGGCCCTAACAACTGTTGCCACAACCCTCTAATCGAATCCGCCACGCTCATGCGATCCCGGTGCCTCAACGCAACGCCAAACGCTTGCATCACATGCCCGATAGCCGCTTGCCCTTGTTCACTCAATGTTTGCACGCTGTCACTATCGTGTAACAAATCACTTACATTTCCATCAGGGAATCCATCCAGCAAGCGATACATATCATCCAAACTCACTGCACACCAAGGTGCACGTAATACAGACAACCAAGCAATTCGATCGGCTGGATGCAAATATGCGCGTGTCAGCGA
>DUCA01000131.1:569-3806 GCA_012960055.1 Cycloclasticus sp. | reverse complement strand
AGCTGTCATGGCGATGTCTCGTCCAGAACTGATGTGTCACGGTGTTGAGAATCAGACGCAGTTAAAAAAATTAATCGAACAAAGTAACGTCATAGCGCTAGGGCCAGGTTTAGGGCAAGACGCTTGGTCAATTCAAGTGTTCGAAACGGCATTAGAGTCCAATAAATTGATGGTGTTAGATGCCGATGCGCTTAATTTGCTGGCAAAAGCACCTCGTAAGAATAGTCATTGGCTATTAACGCCGCACGTCGGTGAAGCCGCTCGCTTGTTAAATTGCACAACGGCCGATATTCAACAAGATCGCGCTGCGGCGATCACACAATTACAGCAACAGTACGGTGGCGTGATTGTTCTAAAAGGTTCGGACAGTTTGGTGCTTGACCGTGGTGAAGATATATTCGTTTGTCATGCCGGTAACCCGGGTATGGCATCCGGCGGCATGGGCGATGTGTTGACGGGCGTTATTGCTGGCTTAATAGCCCAGGGCCTGAGCCTTATCGATGCCGCAAAACTGGGAGTGATGATTCACGCCATGGCGGGTGACCGTGCGGCGATGAAGTGCGAAAAAGGCTTGATAGCCAGCGATTTAATGCAGTTCATTCGTGAGTTAATCAATGATTATTAAAGACGAACAAGCGATGTTGGCGGCGGGCAAAGAGCTTGTTGCGCAGTTATCTCCGGGCATGTTGGTTTTTCTAGAAGGCGACTTGGGGGCGGGTAAAACAACCCTGGTTCGCGGTATATTAAATGCCATGGGGCATACGGGTTCGGTTAAAAGCCCCACCTACAATTTAGTGGAGCCTTATACGATTAAAGGCCAAGCGATTTTTCATTTTGATTTGTATCGGCTGATGGACGCTGAAGAATTGGAATACATGGGGATGCGTGATTATTTGAATGAGCAATCTATTTGCTTTGTAGAGTGGCCAGATAAGGGAGAGGGGTTGCTGCCAAGCCCCGACATATTGATTGAAATAATAATTAACGGTAATCAGCGAAAATTATTAATATCTCACCCTAAGAAGATAGAAAACACATGAGGAGCAGTTGCTTATGACGTTATTCTCTAAACAATATCGATATTACTTAGCGACCATTTCAGCTTTTTTGATTCTGCTGCTAAGCTTCCCTTCGTTTGCGGCGGCTAAACAAATTGAATCGTTGCGATTTTGGACTGCGCCCGATCATACGCGTGTAGTCTTGGGTGTTACATCACCGGTTGAGTACAAAGTTTTCTCTCTAAGCAATCCCCCGCGACTAGTCGTCGATTTAAAGGACGTCGTTTTTAAGGCGTCCATGCCGGCATTTTCTTCAAATCACAAAGTGCTCAGCTTAATTCGGCAAGCCCCGCGTAATAAAAATGATTTACGCGTGGTGATTGATTTGAAAGCCAACGTCCATGCTAAAAGTTTTTTACTGAAACCTAATGCGGATTATGGGCATCGTTTGGTTATCGATTTATACTCTAAATCAAAGCAGGCCAGTAAAAAACCAGCGATTGTTAAAAAGGCGGCTAATGTTGTTCAAAATAGCAAATGGGTGGTGGCGATTGATGCGGGACATGGCGGCGAAGACCCGGGTGCAAAAGGCTATCGAGGCACACGTGAAAAGGTCGTGGTGTTGGCGATAGCTAAAAAATTAGCCGCGTTGGTCAATCAACAGCCGAATATGAAAGCCTATCTCGTGCGTTCGGGTGATTACTATATTGGGCTTCGTAAACGTATGGAAAAAGCGCGGCAAGCGAGGGCGGATTTGTTTATTTCAATACACGCGGATGCCTTTAGAGATCAGCGGGCGAGGGGTTCGTCAGTTTACGTTTTATCTAATCGCGGGGCGAGTAGTGAGGCCGCTCGATGGTTGGCAGATAGCGCAAACGCGGCCGATTTAGTCGGTGGTGTGAGTTTGGATGATAAGGATAATATGTTGGCCTCGGTGTTGTTGGACTTGTCGCAAAATGCCACCGAAGATGCCAGTGCTGCCGTGGCAAGTGAGGTGTTGAAGAATTTGAAAGGCGTTGGCCATGTGCATAAAAAGCGTGTGCAACGCGCCGGCTTCATGGTGTTGAAGTCGCCAGATATCCCTTCCATTTTGATAGAAACGGCGTTTATTTCTAACAAGAAGGAAGAGGCTAAGCTGCGTAGTTCACGTCACCAAAGCAAGGTGGCGAAAGCCATCATGAAAGGCGTTAAAGCCTATTTTTCTAAGCAGAACGTGCCGTCTACACCGGCATCACGGATTGCTAAATCCACGTATAAAATCAAAAAAGGCGATACTTTATCTGCAATCGCTATGAGTCACCGAGTTTCATTGTCCTCCTTGAAGAAGCTAAATAAGATGCAAACGAGCCAGATTAGAATCGGGCAAGTTATTCGAATACCGAGTTAGTTCTTTTTCGATACAATGGTTGGGTAAATAAGCCCAGTGTATCGACATAATCATGCCTATAAAACAACTTCCTCCCCAACTGATTAACCAAATCGCCGCCGGCGAAGTGATAGAGCGTCCAGCGTCAGCCGTTAAAGAGTTGGTTGAAAACTCTCTCGATGCCGGCGCAACGCTAATATCCATTGAGATCGAAGAGGGCGGTTCGCGGCTGATACGTGTGCGTGATGATGGTTGTGGTATTGAAAAAGCAGATTTAGGTTTGGCGATGTCTCGCCACGCGACCAGTAAAATTGGTTCATTGCTAGACCTAGAGTCAGTATTGAGTTTTGGTTTCAGGGGTGAAGCGTTACCCAGTATGAGTTCGGTTTCGCGCTTAACGCTGTCGTCACGCCAAGCTGGTGACAGTGCAGGTTGGACGGTAAAAGCAGATGGTACGGAAGAAGAGCTTAATCCGGTGCCGACATCACATTCAGTGGGCACCAGTGTCGAACTACGCGACCTTTTTTACAACACACCTGCGCGTCGGAAGTTTTTAAAGACGGATAAAACAGAGTTCGGCCATATCGAAACGGTCGTTAAGCGCATGGCGCTGAGTCGTTTTGATGTGGGGTTTAGTCTTAAGCATAATCAAAAGCAATTGATTGATTTAAGACCGGCGCTAAGTAATGAGCAAAAAGATCAACGGGTAGGGCTATTGTGCGGCGAAGGCTTTATTCAACAATCGTTAGAAATTGACGTGATGAATGGTGAGCTCGGGCTGCAGGGCTGGGTTGGCTTGCCTACGTATTCACGTTCCCAAGCAGACATGCAGTTTTTTTATGTTAATGGGCGCTTGATTCGAGATAAATTGAT
>DUCA01000131.1:0-406 GCA_012960055.1 Cycloclasticus sp. | reverse complement strand
GTTTATCGCCGAATTAAGCAAGTATTAAGTGATACGCGGCCCTCAGATCATTATGCAATTAAAACGTTGGAGCCGACGTCAAATAGCTATCAGCCAGCGCAAAAAGACATGCAGCAAAGTCATTTGCCGATGTCGGTTGCAGGGCCGGCTGCACGATATACCCCTCATAGTCAGCCGTCATTTGCTGGCTCGCATTCTATGCACACCATCGCTGCATCTTTTCAGCAGCACGAAAGCGACAACGGTGGCGCTATTCCGCCGATGGGCTTTGCGATTGCCCATTTGCACAACACCTACATCCTTGCAGAATCGGACAAGGGCCTGATTTTAGTTGATACGCACGCGGCGCACGAACGAATCGTGTATGAGAAACTAAAAAAGCAATACGACGCGGGCAATATGCCGT
>DUCA01000130.1 GCA_012960055.1 Cycloclasticus sp. | reverse complement strand
GCCGCCAAATAACAATAACTTTTCGGTTAGCGTGGTTTTACCGGCATCGGGGTGAGAAATAATGGCGAAGGTTCGCCGTTTTTGGAATTCACTTGGCATACTAATTAACTACGTGCAATAAATATCCCATTGTACGCCAAACCTATGTCGGCTCTTAGACTTAGCGACTATTTCTCGCGGTCATATACGGCGATATCTAAGGAATACACCATGGCGTCCTCTTTACCTTCCGCTGCGGGGTAGTAATTTTTGCGTTGGCCTATTTGCTTAAAGCCCATTTTTTTGTATAACTCAATTGCTGCAACATTCGATAGGCGTACTTCCAAAAAGATACAGTCGGCGCGCATAGTTTTTGCAGCGCCTATCACTTCATTAAGAAAAAACTGGCCGAGCCCCTGTCGTTTACACGAAGGGTCTACACAGATATTTAAGATATGCGCCTCGCCAACGGCAACCGATAAAATAGCGTAGCCTACAAACACATCGTCTTTAATCAACGCCCAATTACTGTAACCAACTCGTAGGCAATCTTTAAAGATACCTCTGCTCCACGGGTAGTTATATACTTGCTGTTCAATGCCTAAGACGTCATTGATGTCCTGATCTTTTAACGGCCGGATATATTGCGCTCTTATTTTTGCTAAGCCCAGTAATGATTTGATTCTATCCAACATAACGGTTATGAAAGTGCGTTTTTGGCTAGTTTAAGGTCTTGCCATGTTTGCATTTTAGACAGCCCTGATTGCATCAGATGATTAAGCGAATGACTAACGATAACCGCTGAGGTAACACCATCAAGGATGTGCACTTTGCCTCGTAACTCATTTATTGTTTGTTTTGAGCCCAGCAAACTTTGCGCAGCTTTTTCGCCAAGTACCAAGACAGCCCGTGGACTAACGAGCTCAATTTGACGCAGTAGATATTGGCGACAAGCGGCCATATCCGCGGCGTTTTCTTCGTCATTATGCGCGCGGCATTTAACGCTCGTGGTTTGGTATGTCGCCGTTTTATTAACGCCTATTGCACTCAGCATATCAGCCAATAAGTGCCCGTGCCGCCCTGTAAACGCTTGCCCTTGTGCCTCATCTTGTTCGGCAGGGAAACCACCAACGATAAACCAATCTACATTGACTGAACCATCACCAAACACTATTTTTTTTCTTGACTGTGAGGCTTCGCAACGTCCACACGCATCTGCTTGTGTATATAGTTGATTGAGGTCTTGCGCTACAATCGGCGCATTAAAATCTTCGGCTATTGGCTCCGCTGTGGTAACCCGTTCTTCCCAAACTTGAACGCCAATGGCGTCTAGGTATTTTAAGCGATTAGCCGTACTGCTCATTCAGAACTATCGACCTTTTTATCTCTTTTTCGACGCCTCAATAAGCTGATTGTCAGCGCGATACCTGAACCCGCATATAACAAAAAAACCACAAATAAAACCAGCGGTGGGGCGACGTACACTAAGGCCAATACCAGCATAACAATCACCGAGACAACGAACGGTACTTTGCCGGTAAAGTTGAGTTCTTTAAAACTGTGGTAACGGATATTGCTGACCATCAATAAGCCGGTCAAGGTGGTGACGACTAACAAGCCATACACCGCCGCCATGCCGGATATTTGATAATCTTCCATCACCCAAATATAGCCCGCCACTAAGGCTGCTGCCGCTGGACTTGCCAGGCCTTGGAAATACCGCTTATCCGCCGTGTTGTGCTGTACGTTAAAGCGAGCCAAGCGCAGTGCGCCACAGGTGGCATAGACAAATGCCGCCATCCAACCCAATTTGCCCAAGGATGATAAGCCCCAAGCATACGCCACAGCCGCCGGTGCAATACCGAATGACACTAGGTCCGCCAAGCTATCGTATTGCGCACCAAACTCACTCTGCGTATTGGTCATTCTTGCCACGCGACCGTCTAAGCCATCCAGTACCATGGCAATAAAAATCGCCATCACCGCGACTTCAAAATGCCCATTTACCGCACCGGTAATAGCATAAAATCCGGCAAACAACGCGCTGGTTGTAAATAGGTTAGGCAATAAATACAGCCCTTTAGATGGTGGCTTATTGGGTTCTTTCATGTAGCAACAACTCCCTTAGTAGAGTTTTCAGTATAACTCAGCCTGCATTCCTGTTTGCAAAAAAAACGGCCGTAAAAACGACCGTTTTAATCTAATAAGAAAAACTGTTTAGTTTTTGCTTTTATCTACTAATGCATTAGCAGTAATCCAAGGCATCATTTCACGTAATTGACCACCAACTACTTCAATTTGGTGAGCCGCATTGTTTCTACGATTCGCTGTCATTGTTGGGTAGTTAGTCGCGCCTTCGATGATGAACTGTTTGGCGTATTCACCGTTTTGAATATTGCGTAATGTTTCGCGCATCGCTTCACGTGATTCTTCATTGATGATTTTCTTGCCTGTCACGTACTCGCCGTATTCAGCATTGTTTGAAATTGAGTAGTTCATGTTGGCAATGCCACCTTCGTACATCAAATCAACAATCAATTTAAGTTCGTGCAAACATTCGAAATACGCCATTTCTGGTGCGTAACCGCCTTCAACCAATGTTTCAAAGCCCATTTTAACTAACTCAACTGTACCGCCGCATAACACAGCTTGCTCGCCGAACAAGTCAGTTTCTGTTTCATCTTTAAAGGTTGTTTCGATAATGCCCGTACGACCACCACCAATAGCTGATGCGTATGACAAAGCAATGTTCTTAGCGTTGCCAGAGGCATCTTGGAAAATCGCGATTAGATCTGGAATACCGCCGCCATTTTTAAATTCGTTACGAACAGTATGACCTGGTGCTTTAGGCGCAATCATCACAACATCTAAATCAGCACGTGGAACGACTTGGTTATAGTGAATTGAGAAGCCATGAGCAAAAGCTAGCGCTGCGCCTTGCTTAATATTTGGCTCAATTTCAGATTTGTATAATTGTGATTGGAACTCATCTGGTGTCAAAATCATTACCAAATCAGCGGCCGCTACTGCTTCTGGTACTTCTTTTACAGTTAAGCCGGCTGCTTCTGCCTTAGCAACAGATGACGAGCTTGCTCTTAAACCGACGATAACGTTCACGCCTGATTCTTTTAAGTTGTTTGCGTGTGCATGGCCTTGTGAACCGTAGCCAATAACCGCAACTGTCATGCCTTTAATGATCGAAAGATCGGCGTCTTTATCGTAGTAAATATTCATTGTTTTCCTTCGTTTTATTTAAATTTAATTTACTTTGCCAATGCAAAGAAGTACAACTTTTGGATTACAGTGTCAGCGACCTTTCTCCGCGAGAGAGGCCGATTAAACCTGTACGAACAACCTCTATGACTTCATCATCTAACGAAGCCAAAAAATCGTCTAACCAAACTTTCTCACCCGACAACTCGATGATTAAATAGTCATCCGTTTCATCGGTAATGCGTGCTAATGCGTCTGTAGCCAAGCTATCGATTTTTTGCACAATTGCGTCATTCTTTTTAACCTTCAACAGAACGAGCTCGCGTTCCAAGGAAAATGACTCAGACAAATCAATCAACTTAACAACATCAATCAATTTATTAAGTTGTTTTTTGATTTGAACAATCGTTTCTTCACTGCCGACCGTGACCAATGTTAAACGCGATAGCGTTGGGTCTAAGGTTGGCGCTACTGTCAACGACTCAATATTATACGCTCTGGCTGAAAAAAGGCCTGACACACGCGACAAAGCGCCTGCTTCATTTTCCAATAAAACGGAAATAATATGCTGGCGACTCATTTCAACACCCTTTTAAATTTTGAACTCGGCGCCATCACC
>DUCA01000129.1 GCA_012960055.1 Cycloclasticus sp. | reverse complement strand
TTGTGTGCGAATTTCAAAAAATTGCGCCGTTAATCGCATTAAACAAGGTCGATCTACTGGATGATGAATCCAGAAAAAGCATCGATGAGCTCGTATTGGTTTATAGGGACTTGGGCTACGAGGTGGCTGAAGTCAGCGCTGTAGACCAAACAGGTTTAAATGACTTACGCAAACGCCTGCAGCACAAAACCAGCCTGTTAGTAGGGCAATCGGGTGTCGGTAAATCGACGATTACCAATGCCTTGCTGCCTGATTTGGAACTACAAACTAAAACGCTATCGACAGCCTCCGGTTTAGGTAAACACACCACCACTTCATCCACCTTATATAAGCTGCCTGAAGGCGGTGAGATTATAGATAGCCCGGGGGTAAATATTTTCGGCCTTGCTCACGTCACAGAACAAAACTTAGCGTTCGGATTTCGAGAAATAATCGCCTGCGCAGACCAGTGCAAATACAGTAATTGCCTGCACGTAAAAGAACCTAAATGCGCCGTAAAAGATAACGTTGAAAATGGCCGAATTTCAAAACAACGTTACTTACGCTACTTGAAACTGAGAGATAAACTGACTGACTAGCCTGGCGGCCATTGCATTGACCTACCACCTAAAAGATGCAGGTGGATGTGGTACACCTCTTGCCCAGAGTCCTGTTTACAGTTAAACACGGCTCTATAGCCTGACTCTGCAATACCTTCTTGTTCAGCCACTTTTTTAGCCGCCTGCATGATCTCACCCATCAATACGGTATCTTCATCGGTCATATCTGCCAATGTTGGAATGTGCTTTTTAGGAATCACCAGCACATGCGTTGGTGCACGTGGGTTAATGTCTCTAAATGCCAGAACAGCCTCGTTTTCGTACACAATATCCGGCGCAATCTCGCCGTTCACCATTTTACAAAACAAACAGTCACTCATTTATTCGCTCCTATACCTTGCTACGGCCACTAAAGGCATGCGACAAGGTGCCGCTATCAATGTATTCTAATTCACCACCAAATGGCACGCCGTGGGCGATACGCGTGGCGACAATCTGGTGTTTCTTTGCCATTTCGCTGATGTAATGCGCTGTGGCCTCGCCTTCAACGGTTGGGTTCGTGGCTAATATAATTTCATTAACCGTCCCTTGTTTAATTCTGCCTGCTAATTTGTCCAAACCAATTTCCGCAGGCCCAAGCCCATCTAATGGCGACAAGCGTCCATTCAGCACAAAATACACGCCTTTAAACGAAGTGGCACTTTCGATTGCCATCACGTCAGCCGGCGTTTCAACAATACATAATGTTTGCTGATCGCGTCGCTGATCTGAGCATAAACCGCATACCACTGAAGAGGTTAACGTTTGGCAGGTTTGACAGTGGCCGATTTTATCCACCGCTTCGGCTAACCTTTGCGCCAATTTAAAGGCGCCTTGGCGATCGCGCTCCAACAAATGAAATGTCATGCGCTGCGCTGATTTTTGCCCTACGCCGGGCAAACATCGCAAGGCCTGCATTAAATCTTGAAGGATCGGTTCTGACTGCATGCTAAAACGGTAATTTGAAGCCCGGAGGTAAAGGGATACCGGCTGTCATATTAGTCATACTGTCTTTGCTTTCGCTTTCTACTTTACGAACTGCATCGTTGATGGCTGACACGATGAGGTCTTCCAACATTTCTTGGTCGTTGTCTGCGATTAAGCTTGGGTCAATCGATAAGCTGCGTGCTTCGTGTTTACCGGTCAATACAATTTTAACCAAGCCAGCACCGGACTCACCCGTTACTTCAAGCTCAGCTAGCTTTTGCTGCGCTTCTTGCATTTTCTCTTGCATCTTTTGCGCTTGCTGCATTAAATCGCCTAATTGGTTCTTCATTCTTTCTCCGTACTGTATTCGTTATTAATCTATGGGCTTAATCGAGCCTTCGATAATTTTAGCGTCAAACACCTCAATTATCTCCTTTACCATCGGGTTATTCATCACTTCTTGCTCTGCCAAACGTTGCCTACTCGCGATTTTATCACTGGCCATACTATTTGGTGTTGCGATATCTTTGGCACCTTCAGCCAGCTTTAATTCCAAGCGTCGGCCAAAATAGTCAGACAACGCGCGTTGTAAATGTTGTTCTGACTTCTTATTCAGCGAAACATGGCCACTTATCAGCATCAACTCGCATTCATGCTCAGTTAACCTCACAAACGTTGCGTTATTGGCAAGCTGAAGCGTCATGGGGTCTAAGCCTAAGGTCGGCACCAATTCATGCCAAACAACCTTGCCTTCGTTTCGCTCTATCGTTTCGTTTATAAGCACAACAGGCTGAGCCGGCGCTTGTGTTTTTTTCGCTTCTACCGCAATAACAGGCTCGGGCTTAGCCGGCTCTATATTTTCAAGAGTTTTTTTTTCAGGGATCATGAGCTTGGGTGCTTTTTTTGACGCACCTGCTGTTGCTCTTGGAGCGGGCATTTCTTTTGACGCTGACGCCATCACGGTTGGTTTTTCAACACGCGAAACAACCGGTTGACTCACTGGCTTTTCAACTTGAACGGGTTCTGCCTCACTGATGTCGACAGGTGCAAATGTCAACATGCGTAATAGCACCATTTCAAATCCCACCTTGGGCGTTGGCGCCAGCGGTAAATCTTTTTGTCCAATCAGGGCAATTTGATAATACAGCTGAACATCTTCTTTGCTTAACTGCTCGGCTAGCGTTTGCAGTGATGCCTCATCACTGTTAACGCCAGCAATTTGGCACACTGCAATTTGATGTAAATACGATAATAAAGACTGTAAAACCTCTGCGTAATTTGGTGCAAACTCATCAATTTTCCGAATGCTTTCGAGCACCAATGAACCTTGTTTCGTTAACAAGGCATTCAATAAATCCAGCACCGGTTCTCTGGCAACGCTGCCCAGCATATCGATAACATCGACTTCATTAAGCACACCATTACCGTGCACAATGGCTTGGTCTAACAAGCTCAAACCGTCGCGCATACTGCCATCCGCTGAACGTGCTAACAACTCGGTTGCCGGCGATTGATAATCGATACCTTCACTTTCTAAAATCAGTTTGAATTGGCCTTCAATTTGATTCGGCAACAGGCGTTTCAGGTTAAATTGTAAGCAACGCGATAACACGGTGACCGGCATTTTTTGCGGGTCGGTTGTTGCTAGTAGGAATTTGACGTGCTCAGGCGGTTCTTCTAATGTTTTCAACAACGCATTAAAGCTGCTTTTTGAAAACATATGAACTTCGTCAATTAAATAGACTTTGTATTTGCCGCGGCTCGGGGCGTATTGAACGTTTTCTAATAAATCTCGCGTGTCATCAACACCGGTTCTAGACGCTGCATCCACTTCAATTAAATCAGGATAACAACCTTGATCAACGTCTAAGCAAGCATCGCACTTTCCACAAGGTTCGGCGGCCACTGCATTGGGGCAATTCAGTGCTTTTGCCAGCACACGCGCAATGGTCGTTTTACCAACGCCTCGTGTGCCGGTAAATAAGTAGGCATGGTGAAGCCGGTCGTTCTCAAGACCATTCACCAAGGCACGTACTACATGCTCTTGTCCGACGACTTGAGCAAAATTTAACGGGCGCCATTTTCTTGCAAAAACTTTATAACTCATAGGCTCAATAGGGTAACAAAGCGTCGCGTATTTGTACGATTTTTAGGAAATTAGATAAGGCCTCAGCATAACGTAGCGAGCGCAGTAGTGATGCTGTGGTCTTTAGATAAACGAAGAAAATGGGTGGTAACCCATGCCAGCCACACCCCGGCACACGATTCCGTCGCTGCCGTTGCTCCCTTCCGGGCCTGGCGGAGTTCACGACTTC
>DUCA01000128.1 GCA_012960055.1 Cycloclasticus sp. | reverse complement strand
CACGATTTAAAAAAGCCGCTGGCGTGCAGTCACCAGTTGCGTATTTAACCTGTAATTTCACGCCGCCGATTGGTGATGATCCATCGTTATTAACGCATGGTGAGGTGGAGACCTTATTCCATGAATTTGGGCATGGCTTGCATCACATGCTGACGAAAGTCGACTATTTAAGCGTGTCTGGTATTCATGGCGTTGAATGGGACGCCGTTGAATTACCCAGTCAGTTTATGGAAAACTGGTGTTGGCAGTCGGATGTGATGGCGTTGATTTCCGGCCATTACAAAACAGGTGAAACTTTGCCAGATACGATGTTTGAGAAAATGCTCGCGGCGAAGAATTTCCAATCGGGCATGCAAATGGTCAGGCAAATTGAGTTTTCGATTTTTGATTTTCGTATTCACCTGGAATTTGATAAGGCAAATGACACGCAAATTTACGACATTTTGCAACAGGTTAGGCGTGAGGTCGGGGTTGTGAAAACGCCAGCATTTAACCGTTTTCCTAACAGTTTCTCACATATTTTTGCGGGTGGTTATGCCGCGGGCTATTACAGTTACAAATGGGCTGAAGTTCTATCTAGCGACGCGTTTTCATTGTTCGAAGAGAAAGGCGTGTTTGATGAGAAAACAGGGCGTTCGTTTTTGCATAATATTTTAGAAAAAGGGGGCAGTGATGATGCCTTGGCGTTGTTTACAGCATTTAGGGGCAGAAAGCCCACTATCGATGCGCTGTTGAAGCATTCTGGCATAGCGGCTTAATATGATTTAAGTAACAGTATTTTACTGTTGCTGGTGTTGCTTTCGGGGCTTGTTGAGGCGAGTAGCAAGGTAGAGTTAGCCGCAGACTTGACGGCAAACAATGAGGAACGACACCTTGGCCTGTTCTAGTTATGATGCTTATTGGAGGGGCGCCGTCGTCATCTATATAGAGATGGATATTCAAGATAAGTGGCCGCTCAAAATCACGTGTCTTTAGAAATTAAAGTTAAATTAAGTATGGGCATATAGCTAAAGAAAGTATAAAGTCACCCTTCAAAGCAAATGTATTTGAATAAATAGTTACTTAGATTTATTTTGTTGTTGAGTGCCAACGTATAGCTGAACGTTCAAAAAAATAATTTTAAACAGCACCCTAAAAGGAGTTTCATCGTGTCAGAAAAACATCATCAAATACTTATCATCGGTGCTGGTACTGCTGGTATTACTGTTGCCGCTAGTTTGAAGCGACATTCGGGCGATAAAATACTCGATATCGCAATAATTGATCCTGCCAAACAACATTATTATCAGCCGGCATTTACCTTAGTGGGTGGTGGTTGCTATGATTTTGATAAAACACGTCGATCAACTGTCAGCTTAATCCCAAGAGGGGTTAAATGGGTTCAGCAAGCGGCGACTAATATTGAGCCAGACAACAATGTTGTTGAGTTAGATAATGGCGACAAAATCACATATGACTATCTCGTTGTTTGTCCAGGTTTGGTTTTAGATTGGGATGGAATTCCAGGTTTAAAAGAAACAATTGGCAAGAATGGCGTTTGTACAAATTACTCGCCTGATTACGTTCAATACACATGGGAATGTGTGCAAGCGTTTAAAGCGGGCGATAAAGCTTTCTTTACGCAAGCGCCTTTACCGTTTAAATGCCCAGGTGCGCCGCAAAAAATTGCTTATTTAGCGGCTGATTACTGGCGTGGCAAAGGTATTTTGGATCAAAGTGATGTGCATTTCACAAACCCAGGCCCGGGTATGTTTGGCGTGCCTTATTTTGCAAAAGCATTGGTGAAGGTAGCAGACGGTTACGGCATCCATAAAGACCTTCTGCATAAGTTAATTAAAGTAGATGGCGAAGCGAAAAAAGCAACGTTTGAAGTAGTTGATGGCGATAATAAAGGCGAAATTAAAGAGCTTGATTTCGACATGATTCATGTTACACCGCACCAAAAAACACCGGCCTTCCTACACGGCTCAGCAGTTTCTAATGATGCGGGCTATGTTGATGTGCACCAAAACTCTATGCAGCACGTTAAATACCCGAATGTATTTGGTTTGGGCGATGCTTGTTCAACACCTAACTCCAAAACGGCGGCAGCTGTGCGTAAACAGGCCCCAGAGGTGGTGAAAAACATTAAAAACCTTATGGATGGCAAACCAATGTCGGAAGGTTATAACGGTTATGGTTCATGTCCTTTAACCACGGCACGTGGCAAGGTAATGATGGCTGAATTCATCTATGGTGGCAAGGTGACGCCAACGCTTCCGTGGGTAGCGAAGCCGAATGAAGAGTCGAGCATGATGTGGTACACAAAAACGATTGGCTTACCCATTTTGTATTGGGATTTTATGTTGAAAGGCTATGAGAAATTCTTAGAACCACAATTAGATTATGACACGGGTGAATAATCGTCATTAATTCTGGGAAGACTAAAAAAGGCGTTCATTGGAACGCCTTTTTTATGTTTGCAGTGTAATCGGTTGAATTAATCAGCTATTTGGATGTAGAAATATTGCACATCGTTTTCACGTTCGTATAACAACATTTCATGTTTTGATTTATCGATAAACACGCCGATATCCAAGTGGGCGGCGGGATCCGTGGCCAGCATTTGTATGACCTCACCGGGTTTAACATTGGGCAATAACTGCTTTAATCTTAGTAACGGTAAGGGGCAATTTAGTCCAGTTGTATCAAGAGTGATGTTGTATTTCATATCTTACTTTTAGTATAAATGTTATTTTGTTGCAGAATTAAGCGAGAATTGTAAGGAAAAATGAATTATAAAGATTTACGTGATTTTATCTCAAAACTTGAAGAGTTGGGCGAGTTAAAACGAGTTTCTGAAGAGGTTGACCCCTACCTTGAAATGACGGAAATTTGTGATCGCGTATTACGTCAAAAAGGCCCTGCGATATTATTTGAGAACCCAAAGGGCTATTCAACACCCGTGCTTGCGAATTTATTTGGCACACCGAAACGCGTGGCTCTCGGCATGGGGCAAGACAGTGTGGAAGCATTGGCAAAAGTAGGCGAAGTACTTGCCGCGTTAAAAGAACCCGAGCCACCAGAGGGCATGAAAGACGCGTGGGAAAAATTGCCGGTTTATAAGCAAGTGCTGAATATGGCGCCAAAAGTTGTTAAAAGGCCGGAATGTCAGCAAATTGTCATTGAAGGTGACGATGTTGATTTGGCCGCGTTTCCAATCCAAACCTGTTGGCCGGACGATGCAGGCCCGCTGATTACGTGGCCACTGGTTATTACAAAAGGGCCGCAAGCAAAAAGGCAGAACCTTGGTATTTATCGCCAGCAAGTGATTGGCCGAAACAAAGTGATTATGCGCTGGTTGGCGCACCGTGGTGGCGCGCTTGACTTTAAAACATGGCAACTTGAACATCCGGGTGAGCCGTTTCCCATAGCCGTTGCGTTAGGTGCGGACCCCGCCACTATATTAGCGGCGGTTACACCCGTGCCAGATTCGTTATCAGAGTACGCATTTGCCGGCTTATTACGCGGTTCTAAAACCGAGGTATCAACGTGCATCACGCATGATTTACAGGTGCCGGCCAGTGCGGAAATTGTATTAGAAGGTTATTTATACCCTGACGAAATGGCGGATGAAGGGCCGTTTGGTGATCATACGGGGTATTACAATGAAGTTGAGAGTTTCCCTGTTTTCACCATCGAAAGAATCACCCACCGCAAAGCCCCCATTTATCATTCAACATACACCGGTAAACCACCCGATGAGCCTGCCGTGCTGGGAGTGTCGTTGAATGAAGTCTTTGTACCCATTTTGAAAAAACAATTCCCCGAAATTGTGGATTTCTATTTGCCACCAGAGGGTTGCTCATACCGAATGGCTATTGTC
>DUCA01000127.1 GCA_012960055.1 Cycloclasticus sp. | reverse complement strand
CGTGAGCTAGTGTTTTTTCTGACATTGCAATGCCGCCGAGCATGCGTGCAATTTCTTCAACTCGCGTTTTATTGTGTAGCGTATTAATTTGAGTTTTGGTTTGTCCGCCGTCATTGTTTTTACTGACGAATAAATGTTGATGTCCTTGGGAAGCAACTTGAGGCAAATGCGTTACGCATAATACTTGTCGGCCAGAAGCAATTTCTCGTAGACACATGCCCACCGTTTCAGCGACGCCTCCGCCAATGCCCGCGTCGACTTCATCAAATACAAGAGTCGGGGTTGTATTGCTTTGGGTCGTTACGACTTGTATAGCAAGACTGATTCTTGATAATTCTCCGCCTGAAGCTACTTTGCCTATCGGCGAAGCAGACATCCCAGGGTTTGTCGTGACCAAAAAATTGATGTCATCGAGCCCATTTTTTTGTGGTTGCCCTTGTCGCATCGACTGCACTTGAATGTCGATCCGGCCATCGGGCAAGCCCAGCGTTTTCAGCGTTTTAGTAATATCAGCGCTCAGCCTTTTCGCTGTTTCGACACGTTGTTGATGAAGTGTTTCAGCCGCTTGTTGGTATAGCGTGTTTGCTTCTAGGATTTCCTGTTGGATGGCTGCTAGCCGTTCGTTGCGGTTTTCAAGCAAAGATAGTCGATTAGTGAGTTCGTCGTGCTTGGCAAGTAATTGTTGTGGCTCTATGTGCAGTTTACGTGCAAGCTCGTGAATAAGGCTTAATTGCCTATCGAGTGAAGCGAGTTGCTGTGGGTCGTCGTCTTGTTGGTCGATTTGATGCCGTAAATCACGACAGGCTTCTTGAACCTGAATGGTCGTTTCGTTGATTTGCTCAGAAACGTTTGAAAATATAGGCGATAAATCGGCCAATTGTTGTAATTCATGGGAGCTGACACTCAATTGGTTATGAATTGAATGGTTTTCATCTTCGTACAAAGCATTGATTTGTGTCTCAGCAATCTCAATGATTTTACCCATGTTTGATGCGGCGGTATGTTCTTGTGCTAACTCGTCGTAGTTTAGGTGAATAACATCGGCTTGTTCTAATTCGTTAATTTGATACTTGAGTAATTGTTTTTCGCTGTCGTTATCTTCATTGCCGTCGGTTAAGTTGAGCAGTTCATCGTTCAATGTTTTCCAGTTATCGTAGCGCTGTTTGCAATCGTCAAGAGCACTGCTTGAAGCTAAGGAAATGTCTAATAATTGACTTTGTTTAGCGGGTAACAATAAGTCGAGATGGGCGTGTTGCCCGTGAATGCAGATCAGGTGTTCAGACAGTTGTTGTAGCGTTTTTAAGTTAACAGCTTGGCCATTTATAAACGCACGTGATCGTCCGTCGGCGTTAACGGTACGTCGTATTAAACAGTTGTCGTCATCGTCAAATTCGTTTTCTTGTAACCAGCGTAGCGCAAGTGGCGTGTTACTAATGTCGAAGTCTAATGAAATGTCGGCCTTGTTAACCCCGGGGCGTAATAAGCCTGCATCGGCACGTTCGCCTAAGCAGAGCTTCATAGCGGTGAGTAAAATCGATTTGCCGGCGCCGGTTTCACCGGTTAGTACCGTCATGCCGGCGTCTAATTCAAGGTTCAGTTGGTCAACGACCGCGAGCCCGTTTATATCAATTGATTTAAGCATAAGTAATCAGCTTTGAGGGGCGTGGCTCCAATCAAGCTTTACCCGCAAGGTGTTGAAGAAATCATGATCTATTGGGTGTAATAATCTAATTTTATTAGGGTGACGTTTGATGCTAATAAAGTCGCCTTCAAGCATATCGGGCAGAATAACGTTGTCACAGGTTAACTGGGCTCGGTGTTTATCCCGTTGGCTGAACTTGACGCCAATGTGACTGTTGCCATCAACCACAATAGGGCGGTTGCTTAATGTGTGCGGATTAATAGGTACGAGTGCAATGGCATTCATTGATGGGTGTATTAGCGGGCCGCCGCAAGATAAGGCATAAGCGGTTGAGCCGGTCGGTGTGGCGATGATGAGGCCGTCGGATCGTTGAGAGTTAACAAATGCATCATCCACGTATGTTTCAATATCAATTAGTCCAGGCGATTTTAGGCGATGAAGAGCCACTTCGTTAAAGGCGGATTGCTCATGAATCACGTCGTTATTTCGGATGATTTGTGTCATCAAAATGATACGCTCTTCTTCATGGTAATGTCCTTCAAGCACTTCCTGAATCTTAGCATTCATTTCTTCTGGAGAAATGTCGACTAAGAAGCCGAGCCTACCCAAGTTGATGCCAATGAGTGGTACGTTTGTATTAACGAGCGCGCGGGCAGAAGATAAGAGTGTGCCATCACCACCAATGGACATAATTAAATCGCAGCGTTCTGCAAGCGATTCTATTTGAATAATGTGTTCAGCTGAGGCGTTTACGTGCTGAGCTGTTTCGGGGTCTAGGTATAGGATAATACCCGCCTGTTGCAATAAATCGCATAAGGCTTGGACAGTGCCTTTGATGTCGGCTGCATCGGGCTTTGAAATTAGCCCGATACGTTTAAATTGTGTGTTCATCGATACCCTCATTTAGAGATGAAAAGTTTACACGAAGTCAGTTGATTTGCGCCTAAATTATAAGGTTTTTTAATTATTTATTCTTTCGGTTGTTTCTGTTTTTAGAAGATTAAATTTAATATAATGGTGTGCATATGACTAATTTAAATGCAGAGTTGAATGACCGATCCCGACAATTGCTGAAGTTGTTGGTCGAGCGTTATATTGAGGATGGGCAGCCTGTTGGATCGGCTGCGCTATCTCGTGAGAAAGGTTTGAACGTTAGCTCGGCGACAATACGTAATGTGATGGCAGACTTGGAGGAGCTGGGTTTGATCCATTCTCCGCATACCTCAGCTGGGCGTGTGCCGACTGACTCCGGTTATCGTTTTTTTGTGGATTCATTATTGACGGTTAGGCCGCCGGAGTATGAGCAGCTTAGTGAGCTGAAGGTCAATGTAGAAAAAGAGCGTGGCAGCAGTCAAATTATCACCAATGCCTCGCAGTTGCTGTCTAGTATTACACATTTGGCGGGTGTGGTGAGTCTGCCGAAACGTCAGGCGGCAAGTTTTCGACAAATTGAATTTATGCCGCTATCGAAGGGGCAAGTGTTGGTTATTTTAGTGACCAATGACGATGAGGTTCATAATCGAGTTATTCAAACCTCTAAGGCGTTCTCGGCCTCTGCATTACAAGAAGCATCTAATTATTTGAACTCGCTGTTTGTGGGGCAAAGCCTTAGTCAGGTGACGTCGATTATTGCGCGAGAAATGAGTGAAACGCGTCAACAAGTAAATCAAATGATGATTGATGCAATTAATTTAGCGCATCAGAGCGTGCCCACTAGCAGTCAGCCAGAAGATGTCGTGTTATCGGGTGCAACGAACTTAATGGACTTTCAAGAGCTGGCGGATGTTGATAATATGCGCTACCTGTTTGACGCCTTTAGTCAGAAGCAAGACATTATGCATTTGCTTGATCGCTGTATGAACGCCGACGGTGTGCAAATTTTTATTGGTGAAGAGTCTGGCTACCAACCGTTTGGTGAGTGTAGTTTGGTAACGGCGCCATACACCGTTGATAATCAAACAGTAGGTGTTCTAGGTGTCATTGGCCCCACGCGCATATCGTACGACAAAATCATTCCTTTGGTTGATGTCACGGCAAAAGTTTTAGGCGAGGCCTTGAAAACTTAAAAATCATCACCATTTAGTCAATTCAATCGCTGTGCACGCTGTCGTGCGTTGGCGATAACCATTCAAATTTTAACATATAAGAGGAAATATTATGGGGTCTGAAAAATCAACAGATCAAAACGATATCCAAGAGCAGTCAGTTGATGCAGAAGAAAGCTTAATTGG
>DUCA01000126.1 GCA_012960055.1 Cycloclasticus sp. | reverse complement strand
TAAATCTACCTACATTGGCGATACCCCTGTGGTTGTCACCCGCGGACACGATGATGAGGTATACGCTTGGGTAAATCGTTGCGCCCACCGTGGCGCCGAAATTTGTCGTGAACGCCATGGCAAATCGGAAGACGGTGTCTTCGCTTGTGTTTACCACCAATGGGCCTATGACGCGAAAGGCGACTTACGTGGTGTGCCGTTCCAGCGCGGCCTGGCTGGTAAAGGCGGCATGCCTAAAGACTTCGATAAAAAACAACACGGTTTACGTAAGGTTCGCGTGGTGAATTTTCACGGTGCTATTTTCGGCACCTTCAGTGATGACACGCCAGACATTGAAGAATACATGGGCGAGGACGTGGCTTATCACTTCAAACGGCTAATTCACAAACCGATTGAAATACTCGGCACAACTCGCCAATACATTGCCGGTAACTGGAAGTTCTACTCTGAAAACACCAAAGACCCGTACCACGCGAGTTTATTGCACCTTTTTCACGCCACCTTTGGCTTATACCGCTCGTCACAAAAAGGCGCGTCCATCATCAATAACGAATTTCACTCGGTTCTTTGGGCCAGCAGTGGTAGCGAAGATGAAGCCGCACTCGACGATATGAAAAAAGACAAGCTGCGCTCGCTGCAAACAGGTGAATACGAGCTTAAAGACCCGTCTTTATTAAAAGGCCAACAGGAATTCGACGATGGCATCACCTTGGTCATCCTCTCTTTATTCCCTTCTTTGGTGCTACAACAGATTCAAAACACCTTGGCCTTCCGCCAAATTCTGCCCAAGGGCAAAGATGAGTTTGAATTAGTCTGGACCTATTTTGGCTATAAAGACGACACCGAAGAGTTAAGAAACATTCGCCTAAAACAGTTTAACTTGATTGGGCCAGCCGGCTTAATCTCAATGGAAGATGGCGAGTCCACCGAGCTGTGCCAAAAAGCCATTATACGAGACGGCGATAAAACCAACGTGATTCGCATGGCGGGCGACGAACCCAAAGGCGACGACCACCTCGTTACCGAAGGACTGATACGCGGATTATGGCAAGGCTACCGTAAACTGATGGATTTTTAGCCCACTCTCACGCCTACCTATTTATAGATGAGGAAACGCCAAAGCTTCTGATTTACAAAAAGCTTTGTCAAATCACAAATAAATAGTTTAGAGTTAGATAATGTATCTTATAAAAGATAGTCGAATGGCGCCCAAAAAAATGATCTCCGATTGTGCCGAGTGCGTGTTGTCGAAAGACTGTATTCCTTCCGGTATTTCTACTGACAATTTACACCGCTTTGTCGGTATTGTTTCAACCAATATCAGCTATAAAGCGGGCGATGTTCTTTTCGAACAAAATGCCAAAGCTCAACATTTATTCGTGGTAAAAACCGGTTCATTTAAGACCCAAACCACAACCCCCCATGGCATTGAACACGTTAATAATTTCTTTTTACCCGGCGAGTTAATTGGCTTAGAAAGCGCGTCAAGTGGCATATCATGCAATACTGCCATTGCCCTTGAAGATGGCGTGGCTTGTAAAATAAATTACCAACAACTCACCAAACTTCGACAAGAGTTCCCTTCCTTGTCTGACTTTGCGGTTAAAATTTATAGCGCCGCACTTGCCCTAGCAAATGAAATACAGAATAACGCAACCATTCAATGCGCCTCATCGCGCTTAGCCACTTTTCTAGTTTTATATAACAGACGACTCAACGCGCACGGCATGCAAAGCCTAGGGTTACATCTACCGATGTGTCGCGAGGACATTGCCTCGCATTTAGGCTTAGCCGTTGAGACCATCAGCCGCTCATTCAGCAAATTAATCACTACCGGCTGTATAAAAAAAGACGGCCGTCGGGTACAAATTCTGAACCTTGAAAAACTACACGACGAAGCCAATTTACCGCCACGTAAATGACTTTCATCATTTTTGCTGCCAACAACATTGGCTGGTTCATACAAAACATTTATAGTTAAACCCTCTTAAGTAAAGGAAACCGCATGGCGCATACGACCTCTCAAGACCCCTTACTAACCTGGCCCAAAAAATACAATGAAATTCCAAAAGCCGTGTTTGAAATGGAGGAACTTTGGCCTAAAGAGCTAGAAACTATTTTTTATGGTGAAGAGTGGCATCCCATTGTTCACCGAGCTGAAATCCCCAATCCCGGTGATTATAAAGCCGCTGAATTGGGTGAAATGCCGATTTTTGCTGTGCATGGTGAAGACGGCGTTATCCGCGTTTTTCAAAACACCTGTACCCACCGCGGCACCTCATTGATCACTGAAAGCTCAGGTAACAAAAAAGAACTCGAATGTCCGTATCACCGTTGGCTGTTTAACCTGCAAGGTGATTTAGTTGGCTGCCCCAATAGCCGTGACTATTCACCCAGTTTTGACAAAAAAGACTTCGGCCTAGCGAAATTACGCGTAGAAGAATTTTGTGGTTTATTTTTCGTCACCATGAGCGATAAAACACCACCATTAAAAGAATATTTAGGTGAAAGTTTTTACGAACCCCTCAGCCGCGTACTGGGTGGCGATGGGCGATTAAAACTGATTGGCTACCAAAAGGTTATGTACGACTGTAATTGGAAAGCCTATTGCGACAATGACGGCTATCACGCGCCTTTATTACACAAGGCGTTTGCTTTGCTTAATTGGCAGGGTGGTAAAGGCGTCCAAAATGTATCCGAAAACGGCCATTTATCTTTTGAGTCTGAACTTAAAATACCGGATGACATAACCGCTCTAGAAGATGGCTCCATATTAGACTTTAAAGGCACAGAAACTAGCACAGGATCTATCGTACAAATGCAATTTCCCGTCACTGTCTATTCCAAACACATGGATATGCTCAATATTCGTTATGCCTTCCCCAAAGGACCAAAAGGTATAGAAGTACATTATGCTTATTTTTCCCATGAAGATGATGACGAAGAAATGGTCGCTCACAGGATTCGCCAATCCAGTAATTTATTAGGGCCATGTGGCTTAATTAGTATGGAAGATGCCTCTGTTTTTTCACGTATTGATAAGGGTAATAAAACACCCGGTAATGCTATTTTTCAAAAAGGCGTAGAAGACGAACATGTATTATCATTCACCGTAAAACAAAATGATGAATCTGGTAACTTACCGCGCTGGGAGCATTATAGGAAGCGTATGGGCTTTGAAAGGAGTGAGTCATGAGCACAGTATCCTCAGAAATTATCAGTCAAATAGAGCAGCTTAACCGCGAATATATATCCGCCCTAGATTCTCTCGATATGACCGCATGGCTAAATTGCTTTAATAAAAAAGGCCAATACAACTTTATCTCTGAAGAAAATCATCGGCGTAATCTACCCATTGCTTTTATGTTGGACGATTGCTATAAGCGGTTACAGGATCGCGTGACCCAAGTGGTCGATATTCAAGCCGACTCTACTGAACATTATCAAACTCGGCACTTTACACAACTAATGTCAGTCGAAGCGTTAGACAATGGCCAATACCAAGCCGAGTTTAATTACAGTATTTATTACACACGGCGTGACAGCAATCAAACCCAAATTTTGTGCGTAGGTCGTTATATGGATGTGATTGAGATAGCCGAGAACGCAGTTAACTTTATTAAGAGAAAAGCGGTAACCGATACCAATGTTCTGCCTCGGTATATTGCTTACCCAGTTTAAAAGAACACTGTAAACATACAAAAAAGCCCTGCTTCATGATGAACAGGGCTTTTTTAGGCTACAAATACATCATAAAGTTTATTGCTCAGGTCGCATCCCTACACCAATGCCACCATCTGAATTAATCACACTGCCCGTAATATAACCACCGTTCTTGTCAGACGCCAATAACAAATATATCCCGGCATGATCTTCCGGTTTTGAGGTGAAGCCTAACGGTGTCATGCTACCAATCATG
>DUCA01000125.1 GCA_012960055.1 Cycloclasticus sp. | reverse complement strand
CAAAAATTTACGCTGTTGTTTTGTGCGGGCGTTTTGTCTGTGCAATTTCTCGATGCTTTGCCCGAGTTTAATTATTTAATGGTAGCCGTGTTACTTTCGCTGCTGGTTTTTAAACGCGCAGCGATGCTCAGTTTTTTTATATTTGGCTTTGTATGGGCGGCAGCTTACGCGCTGTCAGTTCAGCAATCACAACTAGCGGTGTCGTTAGAGGGGCAGGAGGTATGGGTGACAGGGAAAGTTGTCGGTTTGCCGGTGAAAGAGGCGCGTTCTATTCGTTTTTTGCTACAACTCGATAGTCTTGCATCAAAGCTTAATGATCAGGCATACCCACGCATTATTCGACTCAGTTGGTATGGACGGGGAAAGGTCGTTCGTTCGGGTGAGAAATGGCGATTTTTGGTTAAGTTAAAACGACCGCATGGCTTAGCCAACCCTCACGGTTTTGATTATGAAAAATGGTTGTTTCAACAACGCATTGGCGCAACCGGTTATGTTAGAAAAAGTGACGAAAACCAACGCATTGAACGCGCATCGGCTTGGGGTTTCGGGCATTTGCGTGAATCACTCAAAGAGTATTTGGACCAGTCGCTGATGGCTAGTCAACACATCGGCGTAATCAAAGCGTTGGTGTTGGGTGATCGGAGCGAGATTAATAATACCCAGTGGGATGTGTTTCGGAAGACGGGTACATCGCACCTAATTGCGATATCCGGTTTACACATAGGCTTGGTGAGCGCGTTGATATTTGGGCTTGTTCGATGGCTGGTCTTAAGAGTGCCGTGCATTCGAGAACGCGCAACGCGCTCTGCAATCATCATCAGTTTATTAGTGGCGGGTTTGTACGCCGGCTTGGCTGGGTTTTCTGTGCCCACGCAACGCGCGCTCATTATGCTGTCGATTGTGATGGCGGCGGTGTATTGGCAACGGCATTACACGCCATTTCATATTATTTCAGTCGCCTTGCTTGCGGTGTTAATGCTCGACCCACTTGCGCTGATGTCGGCTGGATTTTGGCTGTCGTTTGGTGCCGTCGCGGTTATTTTGTACGGTTTAATTGGCCGGATGGGTAAGCCTGATTGGATACGACAATTATTGCAAATTCAATGTTGGGTGGCGATTGGCTTGATGCCGTTGGGGTTGTACTTTTTCCAGCAGGTCTCGTTGGTTGCGCCCGTAGCAAATATGCTGGCAGTGCCGTTTGTCAGTGTGCTCGTGGTGCCTTTATTGTTGTTTGCTTTGTTGATGAGTTTGTTTAGTCAATTCTTGGGTGTAAAGGCGTTGCTGTGGGTTGATAGCTTGATTGACCTTATGTGGGGTGTTTTGGAGCGGTTAAGCAACCTAGAATTCGCTTTTTTAGCCATCCCTAGTGCGTCTATTTTGTCGTGCCTTATCGCAATGCTTGGGGTTGTATTGTTGTTATTGCCGAAGGGCTTAATGCCTAAACCTATAGCTTGCGGGTTGTTTATTCCACTGCTTTTTCCAATGCAATCTGGCGTATTGAAGGATGCGGAATTCAATCTGCTGCTATTGGATGTGGGTCAAGGGCTGTCTGCGGTTATACAAACAGCAAATCATACGTTGGTATTTGATACGGGGGCCAGCTACAGCGAAAAGAGTAATTTGGCGAGCAATGTCATTTTGCCGTATTTGCGTGGTGAACATATTAGGCAGGTAGATACGTTGGTTATCAGTCATGGCGATAACGACCACGCGGGTGGGGCGACAACCTTACTGGCCAATGTGGACGTTAAAAATATTAGCAGCAGCGTGCCCGAACTTTTTCCTCAGGTTAAGGCAACGAGGTGCCAAGAAGACACGCGTTGGATCTGGGATGGAGTTGCATTCGAATTTTTAAGCCCTAGTCGTTTCGGGCTATTTAAAGGCAATAATGCCTCGTGTGTGTTAATGGTGAGCTCGCTCAATGGGCGTGTTTTATTACCGGGTGATATTGAACGCAGCGCTGAACGCTCGCTGCTTCAATACAAAGCCGAGCAATTGAAGGCAGATGTTATTGTCGCGCCGCATCACGGCAGCAAAACATCCTCCAGCGAGCGCTTTATTGCGGCGGTTGACCCTGACTATGTGTTGTTTCCTGTCGGTTATCGAAACCGTTTTGGTTTCCCTAAAGAGCAGATTGTTAGCCGTTATAGCAAGCGAGGTGTTACAAGCTTTAACACGGCTAATCATGGTGCATTAAGCGTTAAGTTTTTGACAAATCAACGGATTGAGGTTGAAAGTTATCGTCAGGCACATTCTAAGTTTTGGAATTGGCTTGAATAAAAGTTTAGTTAACTCGGTTTAATAGCATGTGGGCAGGTGCCTAGTGAACAAAAATAAAGTAATATGACGCCAACTTCAATAATTTTTAACAGAGGGTGTTGTGCTTGAAATTTTAATATCGGGTGGTTGGCTAATGATTCCCATCGTCGCTTGCTCAGTCATTTCATTAGCAATTGTTGGCGAAAGATTTTGGTCTTTAAACAACGAAAAGATTATTCCAGCGCAATTGGTTTCTTCAGTTTGGTCATTGTATAAAGCGCAACAGTTAGATAAAAGTAAAGTTCAAACATTATCAACAAGCTCACCCTTAGGTCGCGTGTTGGCGGCGGGTATTGTTAATCGCTTACACGGCCGTGAAATCATGAAAGAGAGTATTGAAGAAACGGGTAGGCAAGTCGTTCACGAGCTTGAAAAACACTTAAATTCACTGGCGACGATTGCATCAATCACACCATTATTGGGCTTGCTCGGTACCGTCATTGGCATGATTAAAGTCTTTGCTGCGATTATGACGCATGGTGTTGGTGACCCGGCTGTTCTGGCGGGCGGTATTTCGCAAGCTTTAATTACCACCGCTTCCGGCCTTACAGTGGCTATTCCTACGTTGATGTTTTACCGGTTTTTCAGAGGTAGAGTTGATGAATTGGTGATCAAGATGGAAGACGAAGCGCTCAAAATGGTCGAGATGATGCATGGAGATCGTGAGTAAGCGTCATGAACTTTAAGAAAAAAGTTAATGAGGAGCTTGATCTAAATCTTACACCGTTGATAGACGTGGTTTTTTTGTTGTTGATTTTCTTCATGGTCACCACGACCTTTGACCGTGAAACACAACTAAAAATCGAGTTGCCGCAGGCATCTGGTGAAGCAAAAAAAGCGCTTGAGGTGTTAGAAATCAGCATTGATTCAAAAAGCCGTTTTTTCATTAATGAACACGAGATTGTTAATTCCGGCTTAGATACCATAAAGAAAGCAATCAAGCAGGCGGCAGGCGATAAAAAGAACCCACCCTTATTAATCAGTGCAGACGGCCAAGCAACGCATCAATCGGTTGTCACCGTGCTGGATGCAGCCAGTCAGTTAGGCTTTGTCAATATTACCTTTGCTGCTAATGAGCCGACGAAAAAAACCAAATAGTAATACCCTGTATGGCGCATAACACCAGTCGTTTTTTTGACAGTATGTGGTATGGTCAGCGGCCGATTGCGCTGCTATTTGTGCCACTCACCTGGGTGTTTGGCTTAATCGTTAAGCTACGCTCGCTCGCTTACAATAAGGGCTGGTTTAAATCTACCCGCTTATCGGTGCCGGTCATTGTTGTTGGGAATATAACCGTGGGTGGCACAGGAAAAACACCGCTGGTTATTTGGCTGGCCGAACTTTTGAAGTCAGCCCTGGCGTGATTAGCCGGGGTTATGGCGGTATCGCCTCCAGTTGGCCGCAACAAGTTAGAGCGGATAGTGATTCAAGAGTGGTGGGTGATGAGGCGAAAATATTAGCAAGGCGAACCGGTTGTCCTGTGGCGGTGGGTCCTAACCGGGCAGACAGTGCTCAGGCGTTGATTGACCACCACCAATGTGATGTGATTATTTCTGATGATGGGCTGCAACATTATGCATTACAGCGCGACATAGAAATCGCACTGGTCGATGG
>DUCA01000124.1 GCA_012960055.1 Cycloclasticus sp. | reverse complement strand
GTGACTTTCTCGAAGGTGAGCCAACAACTTTAATTTGTCATCTTCACTCAGCGTAGAGTCTGTTTTCTTGCCTTTTACACCCGCGTCTTTAAGTTGTAGTACCAATTTCTCAGCGGTTGTACCGACAACTTTTGCTAAATGCTGAACTGTAATATCTGCCATGCTTATTTCTCCAAAGAGTTTATTGCTTACTCAGCAAACCAAGGTTCACGTGCTTTCATAATCAATGCGGTTGCTCGTTCTTCGCTCAACTCAACTAATTCAAGTAACTCATCGGTCGCTAAGTCCGCCAAGTTTTCCATCGTAATCACTTCTTTACTGGCTAATTTGAACGCCAATTCACGATTCATGCCTTCCATTTTTAACAGGTCTTCAGCAGGCTCATGCTCTTCCAATACTTCTTCAGACGCAATGGCTTTAATTAAGAATGCATCTTTAGCGCGCTGCTGAATTTCTTCTGCAATATCGCCATCAAATTCTTCAACAGCGGCCAAATCGTCTAATTCAGCAAAATTTATTTCTTCAAGCGTAGTGTAACCCTCTTGGACAAGAATTAACGCTACATCTTCGTCAACATCGAGGTCCACCATTAATTGTTGAACGTATTCATCCGTTTCGGACGCGTTTTGCTCTTCGGCTTGCGTTTCGCTCATCACGTTCAACTTCCAGCCTGTCAATTCACTTGCCAAGCGCACATTTTGCCCGCCACGACCAATCGCTTGAGACAAGCTATCATCACGGACAGAAACGTCCATGCTGTGTTTATCTTCATCGACAACAATGGAAACCACTTCAGCAGGTGACATCGCATTAATCACAAACTGAGCTTCGTTTTCATCCCATAGAATGATATCAACACGCTCTCCGGCCAACTCATTAGATACCGCCTGCACGCGTGAACCACGCATACCAACACAAGCGCCCACTGGGTCCAAACGTTGATCGCGAGTTCTAACTGCAATCTTCGCACGTGAACCCGGGTCACGTGCCGCACCTAGAATCTCTATCAAACCATCACCAACTTCTGGCACTTCTAGGTTAAACAACGCAATCAATAATTCGGGTGCGCTACGGGTTACGGTTAATTGCGGACCACGCACAACCTCTTCAACTTCTTTTAAATAACCACGAATTCTATCGCCTGTTCTAACCGGCTCTCTTGGAATCATTTCTTCACGAGGGATAATCGCATCGGCTGTGCCTTCAAGGTCAACAAACACATTGCCTCGCTCAATCCGTTTAATGACGCCGGTAACAAGCTCACCCACTTTATCTTTATAGTGCTCAAATACTTTTTTACGTTCTGCTTCACGCACTTTTTGGAAAATAACTTGTTTTGCAGCTTGCGCGCCGATACGACCAAAATCAGCTGATTCAATTGGCTCTTCAATAAAATCACCAACCACCAACTCAGGGTCTTTCTTTTGAGCATCTTCTAATAAAATTTGAGCGTCTGGATTTTCTAAGCCACCTTCAAATTCTTCGTCAGCGACAACAACTTCCCAACGACGAAATGACTCGTAATCGCCGGTGTTTTTATCAATAGCAACACGCGCATTAATGTCTTCGTCATACATTTTTTTAGTGGCCATTTCCAACGCTGCTTCAACTGCATCAAAAAGTACGCTTCGATCGATTTCTTTCTCGTTCGAAACAACGTCTACAACCATTAATATTTCTTTATTAGCCATGTTTATTCCTACAAAATTAATATGTATTCCTGAGGGAGGTAAGCTTCATGAGATAGCAAAACACTCAACGTAATTAAACTTTAATATCCTAAGGGCATAAGTTTCGTACAAGCGCGAAAAACTGCGCGCTTAACTCAACTTTAAAATTTTACTGCAAGCCTTGCTTTTTTAATTAACGCAAATGGAATCTCTACTTCTTCATCATCCACATGCAAATGCACTGTATTACCTTTTACTTCTAGTATGTCGCCGGTAAAACGGCGCTGGCCTTCGAGGGTCGTTTGACTTAACTCCAATTTGACCATTGAGCCCTTAAAACGTTCAAAATGTTCTAATTTGAATAACGGACGCTCCATGCCTGGCGATGACACTTCTAATCGATATTGACCACTGATTGGGTCTTCCACATCCATAATACCGCTTATTTGATGACTCACTTTAGAGCAGTCTGTCACCAATATGCCCTTATCGGAATCGATGTACACCAATAAAACGGATAACTTCCCTTGGCCAGTGAATTCTGCACCAACAAACTCGTAACCCAAGCCAGTAACGGCTGGTTCAATTAACTCTAAAATTTTAGCGGGTGCTTGATTCATTTCTAACCATCACGTATAAAAAAAGGGCCAACGGCCCAATCATATAAACTTCAATTGTTCACTTGATTTTCTTATTCCGAAAAACCAAGTGGCCGAACTAAAAATACCCCATAAGGGGCATTAACAATGAATGTTGGTAGCGGGGGCAGGATTTGAACCTACGACCTTCGGGTTATGAGCCCGACGAGCTACCGAACTGCTCCACCCCGCGTCCATTCAGTTGCGGTAGAATACTAGATGAATTGCGTTTTGACAATCTATATTTCAAATAAATGACATAATAATAAACAAACAAGCCGCCGCCATAAGCGCTGCAAGTAAATCGTCCACCATTATGCCAAAACCACCTTCGACACGGCGATCCAGCCAATTAATAGGCCAGGGCTTTAAAATATCGAACACCCTAAATAAAACAAAGCCCAGCGCCATGCTTTGCCAACTGAACGTCACCCAATACATGGTGAGCAAGTAACCGGCTATTTCATCCCAAACGATTCCGCCGTGATCATGCACACCTATCTCTTCTGATGCTTTGCCACAAATCCACACGCCGGCGACAATAACCAACAACATAGTCGCTAAATAAACCGCTTCTGATAACTGAACCAAGCCGTAATACATAGGCACCGCCACTAAGGTCCCCATGGTTCCGGGTGCTTTCTTGGCTAAGCCTGAGCCAAAACCAAATGCCAGCATTTGTACTGGGTTTGCTAAGAGCTGTTTGAATGTCGGCGTGTTATTGCTCATTAAAATGCTCGTAGCCCTTATTTAACCTTACCCTCTTGCCATTAGGTTGCTGTATTCGCAACCCTACCTGTTGTTCAATCACACCGATTTTCGTTATCGCGTGTGCTGACAATATGCTTTCAATATCATTAACGACACTGCTTGGGACCGTAAAGCACAGTTCGTAATCATCCCCCGTGGAATAAGGCCATAAATCATCATCCATGCTAGCCATGTGTTCGCGCACCGAATTGCTTAGAGGCAATGTTTCGTGAATGATCGTTGCCCCTATTCCACTAGCACTCAGAATATGATTTAAGTCTGCTGACAAGCCATCCGATATATCAATGCATGAACTGGCCACCGCTAATAACTGCCGCCCCAATTCAACCCTCGGTTGCGGACTTAAATAAGCAGCCACATCCGCGTCATTTACATTTACTTCCTCTGATTGTGCTTTTAGTAGACCTAAGCCTGCGTTACCTATAGTGCCGGACACGTAAATAGAATCACCTACTTGCGCGCCTGAACGGATTAAACGCCGCCCTTTAGGCAACAAACCCATGACGGTCACTGTTATTGCAAGCGGGCCTTGCGTTGTATCCCCACCAATTAAGTGCACCTTATATTGATTAGCTAATTCAAAAAAGCCCTTACTGAACTGAGCCAGCCAAGCGTTATCGATAGAGGGCAGCGTGATAGCCAATGACACCCAAGCTGGTGTTGCGCCCATTGCGGCTAAATCGCTTAAATTTACCGCCAGCACTTTGCGGCCTAGTCGATAAGGGTCGCTATCAGGTAAAAAATGCACGCCTTCGACCAGCGTATCTGTACTAACCGCTAACAGTTTGTCGTTAGGGACATCGAGAATAGCGCAGTCATCACCTATGCCTAATTCAGGCGGGACACCTTGCAATGA
>DUCA01000123.1 GCA_012960055.1 Cycloclasticus sp. | reverse complement strand
CGCCGGAAAGAATCGCGCGTTGAATGGGTGCGGCACCTCGCCAACGGGGTAATAATGAGGCGTGAATATTGATGCAGCCCAAACGGGGTGTATTCAAAACACTTTCGGGTAAAATAATGCCGTAAGCAACCACAACCATTAGGTCGGCTTGATAATTTGCGAGTGTTACAAGCGATTCTTGAGATTTAAAATTTAGGGGCTGCTCAACCGGTATTGCATGTTCTAACGCAGATTGTTTTATCGAGCTTGGCTGGACTTTTCGGCCTCGACCGGCCGGCCTATCGGGCTGTGTGTAAACAGCGCAAACGGTATGTTTGCTTTGAATCAACGCGTTTAAAGCGGGGACGGAAAAGTCAGGCGTGCCGGCAAAAATAATATTCATAGTGATTCTGGGTGACAGTTAAAGATTGGACGCGGGTCGATTTTTTTGCCCCGTGAGTTCTTTTTCTATGCGTTCAAGTTTTTTTCGAATCCTATTACGCTTTAAAGGGGATAAATAGTCGACAAACAATTTGCCATCCAAATGGTCAATTTCGTGTTGGATGCATACGGCTAATAAATCGTTCGTTGTCAGTTCGAAGGGCTCTCCATGTCTATCGATAGCTTTTACCGTAATGGTATCAGCTCGCTCAACGTCTTCGTAAAAACCCGGTACCGACAGGCAGCCTTCTTGCATAACCTCCACGCCTTCTTTATGAGTAATAACAGGATTGATAAAACAAAGCGGTTCATTTTTTTCTTCTGATACGTCAATCACCATTAAGCGTTTATGAAAATTAACTTGCGTTGCAGCTAGGCCAATGCCCGGTGCTTCATACATTGTTTCAAACATATCATCGATAAATAAGCGCAAGTTGTCGTCAACGGTGTTAATTTCAACTGCTTTTGTGCGCAATCGCTTGTCTGGAAATCGAAGAATGTCTAATTTTGTCATGCTGAAAGTTGAAAAATGTGCGTTTGTGCTGAATTGGTCAGGGTCAATTCTAACTAATTTGGGCTAAACTTTGAATAGAAAATATTTTGAGCTAGACCTACTGTGTTCTTATTCTGCCAACAAAAAGGAAGATTGTGGCCATAAAAAAACTATTAGCGTCGTTACTCGGGGTGTTGTTTTACTGGTATGTATTGGCAGATGACATCGAGTTAAACTTATTACACCCAGGCCGTTACGTTGTTGCTACAGGCGATACACTTTGGGATATATCAGCGCGGTTTCTTAAAACACCGTGGCGTTAGCCGGATATTTGGCAAG
Source organism: Cycloclasticus sp. (assembly GCA_012960055.1). Lineage (GTDB taxonomy): Bacteria > Pseudomonadota > Gammaproteobacteria > Methylococcales > Cycloclasticaceae > Cycloclasticus. Next base: position 2,742 of record DUCA01000123.1, on the reverse strand, counting down.
CCAATGAGCAAATTACCAACCCACATTTAATATACCCTGGTGATATTTTCAACTTTCTTTTATTGATGGGCAGCCAAGGCTGACCTTAAAAAGGGGGGGCGGTAAAAGGTCCCCTTCTATCAGGCGCAGTAGTTTAGATGGTGCGATTCGCGCTATTCCATTAGACGCTATCGCCGTATTTTTAAACAAACCAAGAGTTATGAGGCAAGAAGAGCATGACTAGGCGCCGTATATCGTCGCATTTGATGATGAGCACATGTTAGGCAGTCCCGGTAATAAATCGTACGTTCGCTCATTTATTGACGGCATTGAAAACGGCGATGTCGTTGTTCGTCAAGGCGAAGAATACCTAGACGGTGAAACGGGTGAGTTACTGGAGTTTGAGTCTGTGTATGTCGCTGAAGCAGCGGTGATATTAAAAGGCGACCCTGCAACCGTTATGTTGTCGAAATCAACCCGCGAAGTTCGTAAAGGCGACCGTTTGTTGTCAGTCTTAGAAGACCCCGTCGTGCAGAATTATTTCCCGCACGTGCTTGAAACGGATATTAAAGGACGTGGTTGATGGCGTGTCTCAGGTAGCGCAATTTGACGTCGTGGTGATTGATCGAGGCGAGCGATATGGCGTCGAAGAAGCTCATGTGTTGCAAGTTGATCGGGCAGGCGAAACGATTAGGAAAGTTATTGCCGGTGGTGGAGCCGAAGTGAAATTGCCGGATGAAGAAGCGGGCGTGCTGATGGTTTTCCGCGTCGATTGCAGAACTAAAATAAACCGGCCTGTCAGCAAAGGTGGCTGGACAGATTAAAAATTTTGATCAAGCTGAAATTGCAGTCGATTTAAAGTGGTTAGAGCGTGAAGATTACCATCTGATGTGTTGGCACGATGGTGATTACTCTGCGTTATTAAAAGAAATTCCAGACCCACCGCCGGTATTGTTTATACGCGGTGACTGGTCCCTTTTAAGTTCCTTACAAATAGCCATGGTAGGCAGCAGAAACCCATCGCCGATGGCGTTACAAACAACGCGGGCGTTTGCTAAAAGTTTTGCGACGTTTGGTCTAACCGTCACTAGCGGCTTGCCTTGGGTGTTGATCAAGCGGTCCATAAAGGCGCTAGAGGCGAATGGCGCGACTATTGCGGTCGCTGCGACAGGTCTAGATAGGGTGTGCCTTATGCCAAGCATAAGGCGTTGGCGGAAGAGATAATAAAAACAGGGGCTTTAGCGTCCAAATTTCCGATTGGAACACAGTCAACGCCGGGCTATTTCGCCTAGGCAAAATCGTATTATTAGTGGCCTCAGTTTGGGTGTGTTGGTGGTCGAGGCGGCAATAAAAAGCGGTACGCTCGTCACGGTGAGTCACGCCATGGAGCAAGGCCGAGAAGTGTTTGCTATTCCGGCTCAACCCACAACCCGCTATCGAAAGGTTGTCACCTTTTAATCCGCCAAGGGGCAAAGTTAGTTGAAACCGCCGATGACGTATTAGAATACTTGGGGCATTTATCGCTCGTTGCAATAGGCGATGATGGCGCAAGTGACGGAGTGGAAGCATTAAACGGCGTATTGTTAGAAGGCGATTACGCTGTTTTACTTGAAAAAATTGCTTTTGACCCCATCTCAGTGGGTGATTTAATCGCACAGACCGATTTTACAGCGGAAGAAATATCGTCTATGTTATTATTACTAGAGCTCGAAGGTTTAGTATCATCTGCACCTGGAGGCCTTTTCTATCGGTGTTCAACCGTTAAGTAGAGATAAATTTGGAAGAAAATGAAAGAAACTATTTTTGAAGTACTCGTGTATTTGTTCGAGCATTATATTGATGTAGGTGATGAAAAAGTCATCGAGCAAGGGGCATTAAAGAGCGAGTTGTTGGAAGCGGGCTTTAGCGATAATTACGTAGATAGAGCATTTGATTGGATGGATGAGCTAAGGGGCTTGCCCTCAACGGCGGCTGAAAATTATGTAGGTCCAACCTCTATTCGTATTCATTCGCCTGAAGAACGCTTACGTTTTGACGTGGATGCGCAGGGTTTTTTATTATTCCTAGAGCAAGCCGGCATTATTGATTCAACACGGCGTGAATTGATTATCGATCGGGCGATGGCCTTAGGGGATGCAATCCTTACGGTTGACCATATTAAGTGGGTGGCGTTAATGGTGCTATTCAGTCAGTCCGGCATGGAAGGACATTATTCACAGATGGAAGAGCTGGTTTACGGCGATGTTCCATTTGAACTGCATTAGGCGAACATATGTCATCTCTTGTTATCGTAGAATCACCGGCTAAAGCCAAAACCATTGAAAAATACTTGGGTAAAGGCTTTACCGTTTTAGCATCGTATGGCCATGTTAGGGACCTTGTACCAAAAGAGGGGGCGGTTGATACGGAAAATGATTTTGCGATGAAATATTCGCTGGTCGAGCGTAATCAACGCCATGTTCAGGCCATTACAAAGGCAATGAAGAAAGCCGACGAGCTCTATCTCGCAACCGATCCGGATAGAGAGGGTGAGGCGATTTCTTGGCATATTTCTGAACTGTTGAAAGAAAAAAAATTACTGAAAAACAAACCGGTGTACCGTGTGGTTTTTCATGAGATTACGAAGAAATCCATTCAAAAAGCAATCCAAGAACCACGTGAATTGGACATGGACATGGTGGACGCGCAGCAAGCTCGGCGTGCGCTAGATTATTTGGTCGGCTTTAATTTATCACCGCTGTTATGGAAGAAAATTCGACGCGG
>DUCA01000122.1:3707-4065 GCA_012960055.1 Cycloclasticus sp. | reverse complement strand
TGGATAAAAAAGCGATAAACGCGGCGCTGGCTAAGCCAGCAGATAAATTGTCAGCAGAAATCACCAAATAAAGCATTGGTATATTGTGACCGACCTGGGCAAGCAGCATAAATAATAAATTGGTTAAGGCGGATAGTAAGGCGCCAAGGAATAAAATCCGCATGACGCCGAACCGCAAAACTAACACGCCGCCTAGAAACCCACCCACGAGCGTCATCAATAAGCCAAAGGTTTTCACAACGCCGGCGATTTCAGGTTTACTGAAGCCTAAGTCTTGATAGAAAATATTTGAAATAACACCCAGTACAATATCGGAGATTCGATAAAGGCCAATTAATACGAGTAATAGCCACGCAAG
>DUCA01000122.1:0-3625 GCA_012960055.1 Cycloclasticus sp. | reverse complement strand
TAAACCGCTGCCAATCAATGCGTTGGCGCAAAAACCCGCGGCTAAAATGCCAAGACATAAGCGCAAGAATTCGACTATAAAGCTAGCAAGAGGAGTGTTGGAAAACAACGTTGCTAGCGAGTGTTTTATATCAACGGATAGTGTAGAGCTGAGAAGGTACACAGCAATAAAGCTTGTGATGGCTAAGGTAAACAGGGCAAGTAGCTGCAGGTGGTCGCGCTTATCATGTAGCACAGTAGCATCATGTTGCTTGTTAGGCTCGGAAATAAGCAGCGTTGTTGCGACACCTATTAGCATTACGCCAGACATTGCAAGGTAGGTCGATTGCCAAGCGGCATAACTGTACTCGCCTATGTTGGAACCAAAGTAGCTAGCAAGCAGTAACGCGCCAGCGCCAGAAATAATCATGCCGATTCTGTAGCCTGCAATGTAGCTAGAAGACATCAGGGCTTGAAGGCCGCTGTCAGCCGATTCGATGCGGTAGGCATCAATAACAATATCTTGCGTAGCAGAAGAAAAGCCCAACAAAATAGCGGCGAATGCCATTAAGGCAAGGCTGTCGCTGGCAGGATCTAACGATGCCATCAGGCCAATAGCGAGCATAATCATCAATTGAGCGAACAATATCCAGCCGCGTCGATGACCTAGCCGAGCAGTGAAAATAGGCAGTGGTAATTTATCGACCAAGGGCGCCCAGACAAACTTAAATGAATAGCCTAATGCTGCCCAACTAAAGTAAGTGACGGTTGCTCGTTCAATGCCCGCTTCGCGCAACCATAGACCTAAAGAAGAAAAAATTAGCAATAATGGAATGCCTGCCGAGATACCAAGAAACAACATGGTGATAACTCGAGGGTGCGAAAATGCCCGAAATGATTGTAACCAACTTGTTTTAGATATGGATTCGGACATTATTCAGGTATTTAAAGATCGTAATCAATAATTAATGGTGCGTGGTCTGAAAAACGTTGATCTTTATAAATGGATGCGTCTGTAACGGCTTCTTTAAGGTTGCCGGAAATCACATGGTAATCAATTCGCCATCCGGTATTATTGGCCCACGCTTGCCCACGATTTGACCACCAAGTGTACTGGCCGGCGTCTTGGTTAACTAGTCGAAAGGCATCGCCCCAACCTTCATTGCCAAATAATTCGTCCATCCATTCTCGTTCTTCGGGTAGAAAGCCTGAGTTTTTTTGATTGCCGCGCCAATTTTTGATATCTATTTTTTTGTGCGCAATATTCCAATCACCGCAGATAATATGTTTTTTCCCATCGCCTTGTTTTTCACGTAGCACGGGTAAGAGGCGATCCATCAAGTCGTATTTGAACGCTTGACGCTCTTCTTTAGATGACCCTGACGGCATATAAATGGAGGATACACACAAGTCGCTAAATGTCGCTTCAATAAAACGACCTTCGCTGTCAAAGTCGCTCCAGCCAATGGCTTTGCTCACGCTGTCGGGCTTTTGTTTAGAAAAGATAGCGACACCGCTATAACCCTTTTTTTCAGCAGGGTGATAGTAGCAATGGTAATTACTGGGCCAAAAGGCATCGGTGGTCAGTTGGTCTTCTTGCGCTTTTATTTCTTGCAGGCATAGGACATCGGCATCAAGCGCCTTCATCCAGTCAAAAAAGCCTTTTCTTTCGCCAGCACGGATGCCATTTATGTTGATTGAAACTATTTTCATGCGTAACTTTTTATATTAAAGAACAAAGCGGATATCATACATAACAGTTGTAACAATGAAAGCACTTGCTAAAAGCCGACATTTTTCGTATTATGCGCGACCAAGCTTAGGACGGTGATGTCCTACACAAAGATTTTAGAGACGATTATGAAACCAGAAACCCACCCAGAATATAACGAAGTTGCTGTTAGTTGCAGTTGTGGTAACACGTTTAAAACGAATTCAACCTTAGCAAAGAGCGAGCTTCATATCGAGTCATGTTCTGAATGCCACCCTTTCTATACAGGAAAACAACGCATTGTTGATACCGCTGGACGTGTCGATAAATTTAACAAGCGCTTTAATCGCGGATAAATTGTTAACAAATTGTTTTAAAAGGCCACCTTTGGGTGGCTTTTTTTTTGCCGCTAGTTTTAGAATGGTTGTGTAAATTCACGAGAAGTGACGATGAAAGCATTCTGGATAAATCGATACGTTAGTTTAATAATATTAATGGCCTTGCTAGGTGGTTGTGCGGTGAACCCGGCGACAGGCGAGCGCGATTTCGTTTTAATGTCTGAAAATGAGGAGTTGGCATTAGGGCGACAATATAGCAAACAAGTGATGAAAGAGTATCGTGCCTATGATAATCCGGCGCTTCAACGCTATGTGCAATCGGTAGGTGATCGAGTCGCCAAAGTAAGCCACCGCAAAAATTTAATCTATCGATTTACCCTATTAGACAGTAACCAAGTGAATGCCTTTGCGTTACCCGGTGGTTATATTTACATCACTCGGGGACTATTGGTTTATCTCAATAGTGAGGCAGAATTAGCGGCGGTTCTTGGGCACGAGTTGGGTCATGTCACCGCGCGGCACTCGGTTCGACAGCATAGTCTATCAACGACGACAAATTTATTGGGCGGCTTGGTCGCAGCTGCGTCGGGCGTTCGAGGCGTCGGGCAACTGACTCATTTATTGTCCACGGGTATTATTAGAGGCTATGGGCGTGAGCACGAATTAGAAGCGGATGGACTAGGCGTCGATTACCTTGTCACCGCGGGCTATTCCTCCTCGGCAATGAAAAAAGTAATCAGCATACTTAAAAACCAAGAGGTGTTTGATCGACAGCTTGCGCTAGAGCAGGGCCGTGAGCCCCGTGCTTATCACGGTGTTTTTTCAACCCACCCAGATAACGATACGCGATTGCAACAGGTTCTTAGCCGTGTAGGACAGCAAGAAAGCGCGAAGATACAAGATACTAAATTTTTAAAAAGACTTGTTGGCTTAACATTTGGGAGCAGTGAGGAAGAGGGCGTTATTCGAGGCAATACGTTTTATCATCTTAAATTAAATTTTAAAATGACATTCCCTACGGATTGGTTGATTGCCAATAGGCCGAATTCAGTGGATGCGTCCGCACCACGGAATGCGGCTTTTATGCAGTTAATGTTAAAAGACCCAAATAAAAAATTAACACCCAAGCAGTTTTTAAAAACGCGATTGGGTGTCGAACAGGCAATAACTGAGGCGCCGTTGATGGTTGGCGAATTGCGTGGACATACGGCCGTTGTTGTAGGTAAAACGCCGTATGGACAAGGAAAATTACGTGTAGCCGTATTGTTTGATGACTTAAAGGCCTTTGTTTTCTATTCGGCAGCAAAGCAGACGAAGGATTTCATTCGCTATGATCAACACGTGTTGAATAGCATCAAAAGCTTTTCTAAGCTTAATCGCAAAGATCAATTGGTAGCCAAAGAATTGAGCATTAAAGTTACCATGGTTGAGCGCTCACGCCGTAACATGAAAACTCTCGCCAAAGGGTCACCAATAAGCCGTCAAGCAGAGGCGCAGTTGCGCTTATTGAACGATTTCTTTCCAGCTGGAGAGCCGAAACTAGGTGACCTAATCAAGATAGTTCGTTAGAATAATGTGTTCAGTATTGAAAATATTTT
>DUCA01000121.1 GCA_012960055.1 Cycloclasticus sp. | reverse complement strand
CTGGCACATTATTTTACGTACCGGTCAACGTGAAGGCACACCTCCTACTTTCGAAGAAGTAAAACCAAATATCACGGCGGCGCTTGAACAAGAGCACATTCAAAAACACATCAATGAATTACGTAAAACCGCCAAGATCAGCGTCGATACGAAAAACGCCGTCAAATAAACTATCCATATTAACTGGACTTCAAAGGCCCTTAATTTAAAGGGCCTTTTTTTGTATCCGCACAGGGACAAGTGAGTTAATTTCGCTTAAAAACAATAAAAACGCTCACGCTAAACACTTGGCCGCGTTAACTCACGAGGCTCCTGCTTAACTGCGCAGATTACTCCTTATGCTAAATCGGCTTTTTTAACTATCAAGGCGAGTCAAACAGGCCCTAGAACATCCTTTTCCCTGCCACCTTTAGACGAACTAATGAACAGAGGAACACATTGATATGATTAAATAATTAGCGGCTTAGAAACACGGCCAAAACAAGTCAGACTAGATAAAAACGTTGTATTGTGTTATTTTCGCGCATTTAAAATTATCAGTGGATAGGAGGAAATAATGAGAATAATTCTTTTAGGTGGACCAGGTTCAGGCAAAGGCACGCAATCACAATTCATTACCGAAAAATTTGGCATACCTCAAATATCTACTGGCGATATGTTACGTGCAGCGGTTAAAGCGGGCACAGCCTTAGGCATTGAAGCAAAAAAAGTCATGGATGCCGGCGGCCTTGTGTCTGATGAGGTTATTCTCGGTCTCATCCAAGAAAGACTTGCTGAAGACGATTGCGCCAACGGATTTTTGCTCGATGGTTTTCCTCGTACCGTCCCTCAAGCAACCGGTCTTGCAAACATGGGCATTGAGGTTGACCAAGTTGTAGAAATAGCTGTAGATGACGAAGAAATTGTACGTCGCATCGCAGGAAGACGCGTCCACTTAGATTCAGGCAGGACCTACCACCTTATTTATAACCCACCTAAACAAGAAGGTCTTGATGACGTGACCGGAGAATCATTAATTCAACGTAATGATGATCAGGAAAATATCGTCAGGGACAGGTTAACGACTTACCACCGTCAGACATCCCCTCTTATTGATTTTTATTCTAAGGCCGCCGAATCAAGCCCGGTTAAATTCAACACCATTGAGGGCGTTGGTAGCGTTCAAGATATTACAGATAGAATGTTTGGCGCACTAGCTAGCTAAGCATGTATACCAGCCAGAATACCACCTGCCCATAGTGTAAATAGCGTCATTTCATTATTGATGAAGTGACGTTTTTAATTTAGAGCAATACTTTCTATAGGAACAAACTTAAATGAAAACATACGATATTGCTGTTGTTGGCGCCACTGGCGCTGTAGGCGAAACCATGCTGTCCATTCTTGAACAAAGGAACTTCCCCGTAGGTAATTTATATCCGCTTGCTAGTAGCCGCTCGGCTGGTGGGAACATCCAATTCAAGGGCAAAAATGTTAAAATAGGCGACCTTGCCGATTTTGATTTCAGCAAGGTACAGATCGGCCTGTTTTCGGCTGGTGGTTCCGTGTCTGCTGAATATGCGCCAAAAGCTGCCGCTGCCGGTTGCGTTGTTATCGACAACACCTCTCACTTTCGCTATGACGATGACATTCCCCTCGTTGTGCCAGAAGTAAACCCAGAAGCAATCGCTCAACATACCAACAAAGGCATCATTGCTAACCCAAATTGCTCAACTATCCAAATGTTGGTGGCGTTAAAACCAATTTACGACGCCGTTGGCCTAGAACGTATTAACGTATCAACTTACCAAGCTGTTTCTGGCACCGGTAAAAGTGCTATCGAAGAGTTAGCCGGCCAAACTGCCAAATTATTGAACGGCAAGCAAGCCAAAGCCAAGGTTTACCCAAAGCAAATCGCCTTTAACGTGCTCCCGCAAATTGATGTATTCCTTGAAAATGGTTATACCAAGGAAGAAATGAAAATGGTTTGGGAAACCAATAAAATTTTTAATGACGATACAATAAAAGTAAACCCAACAGCCGTTCGTGTGCCGGTTTTTTATGGTCACTCAGAAGCCTTACACATTGAAACAAAGGAAAAAATCAGCGCTGAACAAGCCCGAGAGTTAATGCAACATTTTGATGGCATTACTTTAATGGATGACCGTGAAGATGGTGGCTACCCAACTGCAGTAACCGAGTCTGCAGGTAACGATGACGTGTTTGTTGGCCGCATCAGAGAAGATATTTCTCACCCAAAAGGGTTGAACATGTGGGTTGTTGCCGACAACGTTCGTAAAGGCGCCGCATTAAATAGCGTACAAATTGCTGAAATACTGGTGAAAAAATACCTTTAGACTATAGTTATTGATGATTATTGATTTTGAAGACCATTAAGTTTTTAAGGAATTAAACCTGTCGTTAGTTTAGGAGCAACCAATGAACAAATCCACTAAGGCTATTGCTGCTTTATGCTTACTCAATTCTGCCAGCCTTTACGCGCTTGGGGTAGGTGAAATTGAAACACTTTCAGCCTTGAATCAAGTATTAAAAGCAAAAATCCCTCTGCTTAGCTCTAAAAATGAAGACCCTAGCAACCTCATCATTAAAATAGCCTCCAGAGAGAATTTTAAAAAAGCAGGTATCGACAGGCCTCACTACTTAACGCAACTCAAATTCACGCCTATTTTAGGCAAAGATGGTGAAGTAATCATCGATGTCACCTCCAATGCCACCATCAAAGAACCCTTTGTAAACTTCATTCTTGAAGTCGAATGGCCACAGGGGAGAACTCTAAAAGAATTCACCATTTTTTTAGACCCCCCTATTACCATGTCAGACATGAGGGCAACGCCGCTTCAATTACCAAAAACCCCCGTCATTACGCCAACAACCAAAGCAACAAACACCGAAGTTACAAACAATGTGGCAACTGCCATACAAAAAGTGCCTCCTAAAGAATACGGCCCAACTAAAAGCAGAGATACCGTTTGGAGCATTGCTAAAACATTAAGCAACAATGACCCTACCGTCACTCACCAACAAATGATGCTGGCGCTGTATGACAACAACCCAAAAGCTTTTTACAAAAAGAATCTCAATGCGTTAAAAAAGGGCGCCATTCTTCAAGCCCCCACTAACGAACAACTTGCTAGCCACACGGGTACGCAGGCCGATAATGAATATCGCGAACATATTGCTTTGTGGTCATCATCAACTAAGACAATCGCTAAACCAACCCCTGTTGCTAAATCGGAAAGCCAACCTCAACAAGCAACCACGGCAGATATTACGCAGACAAAACTTAAAAATAGCGAAACACAAGCTAAGTTAACGCTTCTCACACCGGAGCAAAAAGCGAATAGCGAGATTACCGTAGAAGGTAATTCTACTGACACCCCTATCGGTTCAAGCAACCCTAGCGAACAAGCCAACATAGCCATCGAAATGGCCGCGACGTTGGAAGAAGAAAACAAAGAAGTCAAATCACGCCTCGATGATTTAGAGTCCCAAGTAGAAAAACTTCAACGATTACTCGCGTTGAAAGACCAGCAACTCGCTCAGTTACAATCTGTTAAACCGCCACCGCCTATTGAAAAACCCATGGTTACAGCTGACGGTGATAGCAATCTTCCTCTGTACGGTGGGGGCCTAGCCGTTGCGTTACTGGGCTTGTTCTTGGCACGTCGAAGTAAAAAGCCATCGCCTGAAAAAAACGACCTTCCATTCGCGCTAAACACTGCAGATGCAACTGATACCCTCGATGATACGAACGACAATCAACCCATTATCGAAGTTAAAGAAACCACTATAGAGCCCACCTTTATAGAAGAAGAACCTCTATTAAGTGAGCTCACCCCTAGTGAATTCGATGCCAGCTCGCAAACACAAGAAGCCAACCCTCTAACAGAGTGCGATGTATATATAGCATACGGTCGCTACCAACAAGCAGAAGACTTAATACAAAATGCACTAGAAACTGAGCCTGCTAACGTAAATTACAAACTTAAATTATTGGATGTCCACTTTGCAGCTGCAAACGCTGGGGCATTCGAAAAAGTGGCAAAAACTCTAGAGTCACTTAAACAGTCGGATGCAGA
>DUCA01000120.1 GCA_012960055.1 Cycloclasticus sp. | reverse complement strand
AAATAATAAAATACAAACCGTCAGAAAAACCGTCAATTAAGTTTTGCTACATCACTTCGTCTAAATGGATTAAGGGACTCATAATCCCTTTGTCCGCGGTTCAAGTCCGTGCAGGCCCACCATATAAATCAAAGCCTTAGCGCTGTTCAGTGTTGAGGCTTTTTTATTGGTGTAACTCAGGTGTAACTTTGAGTTGAACTGGAATCATTTGATTAGCAGCATTAACCTATCTGCAATAAGTTAATAAATAGTACTCTGACCTGTACCCCGTATAACGGACACGGATTATGCAGCCTGTTCTTCAAACTGAGATGGAGAAACATATCCCAGTGTTGAATGCCTGCGTTTACGATTATAGAACCCTTCGATGTATTGAAACAAACTCATTCTGGCTTCCTTAATATTTTTGTACCGTTCATGATTCGTGTGTTCGGTCTTTAATGTACCGAAAAAACTCTCAGCAACGGCATTATCCCAACAATTACCTTTACGACTCATACTGATCGTCACACCCGATAAAACGTCTTCCAGCTCTTCTGAGACATACTGACTGCCACGATCTGAATGAAACAACTCAGGCAAGCAGCCCCGGTTGTAACGTGCCATTTCAACAGCCTGACAAACAAGTTCAGCTTTCATATGATCAGCTAACTGCCAGCCAATCACTTGCCTAGAATAAAGATCAATAATCACTGCCAGATAAACCCAGCCAACTTTAGTCGCGATATAAGTAATATCGCTCACCCAAACAGCATTTGGTTTATTAACGTCAAACTGACGATCTAATAAATTATCGGCAACACCTTTACCATGTGTTGAGTCAGTCGTTACCACAAAAGCTTTATGCTGCTTAGGGTAAATGTGGTTCTCCTGCTTTAGCCGAGCAACACGCTTATGGTTTACCGGCTCGCCAAGATCCTTTAAATCTTTCGTCAGACGCCTCACACCATAGGTACGGTGACTATCGGTAAAACTCTTTTTAAGTTTCTCTAACAATCTCTCATTCTCTTTGCATCGCGGACTTTCAGGCCTACTTCGCCAATCATAAAACCCACTTTTAGAAACACTCAAAATCCGACACATTAAACGGGTGTCGAATTCGTCATGCTCTAAAATAAATTGATACTTTATGCTTGGTGCTGAGCGAAGTAGGCTGCCGCCTTTTTTAATATTTCTCGCTCTTGTTTTAATTGCACGACTTCTTTTCTCAATGATACCAATTCCTGTTCGGGCGTCATATTGTGATCGGTGCCAAGCACCTCTCCACGATACTTCCCAATCCAGGCATAAAGACTGGTTTCTTTTAATCCAAGATCACGAGCAACCTGTGCTTGGCTTTTATCACTAGATAACGCCAGACTGACCGTATCTAGCTTAAATGATTTGCTATACTTTCTATTCGACATTTGGACACCTCTTTATAATATTAACTTAAAAATGTGTGTCCGTTAATTGGGGTACGCCTCAGTCTACCAAAGTCGAGATTTTCATAGGGTTGATGTGCATTATTTTATAGCTTTGGAGTGTCTACAGTTCTCATGGCGATTAAATAATAAATTAAAAGCTATTTCCGATTAACTTGGCTATAAAATAATTACTACTGTTTTAAGCGCATTATTACGATATCCTTAAACTAAGGATACTTAGTGGGGTAAGGATGAAATTAAATCATGTCTGTGCAATAGCTTTCAGAAGATGCCTTGCTTGAATACATTTAACGACTTTTTTACAATTAAACATGTGGGTGCCTTCATATGTTGATTGCCCGTTCGATACGCGTACATGGAATTGTTCAAGGTGTAGGATTTCGGCCTACTGTTTTGAGGTTTGCAAAACGACTTGGACTTAAAGGTAATGTATTAAACGATGGTGATGGTGTACTGATTCATGCTTGGGGAATAGCTGAGGCCTTGGATCAGTTGACTGACTTGCTTCGTATAGAGACTCCGCCGCTGGCCCGAATTGATGAAATATTGGTCGAAGACTTATCTGCTGATATTACCCCAAAAGACTTTGTTATAACGTCCAGTGAGAGGGGTTCGCCTCGTACTATTATTACGCCAGATGCAACCACTTGTACGGCCTGTATTGTTGACACATTAAGTCCGCCAGATCGTCGCTATCGTTACCCATTTACTAACTGCACACACTGCGGGCCACGTTTTTCAATAGTTAAAACCATTCCTTATGACCGAAAGAATACCAGTATGGCATCGTTTAGCATGTGTGACGCGTGTCAACGCGAATATGATTCGCCCAATGACCGACGTTTTCACGCGCAACCTAATGCCTGTCATTCGTGCGGGCCAACGGTATGGTTAGAGCCTACGAGTGAAGAAGATACTGATTGGATTGATGATATTGATAAAGCGTGTGAACAAATAAAACAAGGAAAAATTGTAGCAATCAAAGGTATCGGTGGCTTTCATTTAGCCTGTGATGCAAGCAACATTAGCGCTGTAAAACGATTGCGAAAACGTAAGCGTCGTTATCAAAAACCGTTTGCTTTAATGGCTGCGAATATGAAAAGTATTAGGCGTTTCTGCACAGTTAGCGATAAAGAAGAGGCGTTATTGAAAAGCAGTGAATCTCCAATCGTTATCTTGCAAATAAACAGCCAAGAAGAATTACCTCAGGCGTTAGCCCCGGGGCAGAGCTCATTAGGATTCATGTTGCCATATACACCGTTGCATCATTTACTCTTGCAACAATTAGATGACCCTATCGTTTTAACATCCGGTAATTTGTCTGATGAACCTCAATGTATTGATAATGATGACGCAAAAAAGCGATTGAGTAATATCGCTGATTTTATGTTGCTACACAATCGAGACATTCTTAATCGTGTGGATGACTCTGTGGTTAGAATTATAGCTAATGAAGCGGTGATACTTCGACGCTCTAGAGGTTATGCGCCGGTGCCGTTATCTCTTCCACCTGGTTTCGATTCTGCTCCAGATGCATTAGCGATGGGTGGAGAATTAAAAAATACGTTCTGCCTGATTAAAGATGCTCAAGCGATTGTATCTCAGCACATAGGTGATCTTGAAGACGCGCCAACATACCAAGACTACTTAAATAATATACAGCTGTATAAACAAATGTATGAACATACAGCTGAGCGCATCGTTATTGATAAACATCCAGAATATATGTCATCGAAACTGGGCCAGAAAACGTCAGAAAAAAACAATGTTCCACTGGATAAAGTACAGCATCACCATGCACATATAGCTGCCTGTATGGCAGAAAATGCCTGGCCATTAAATGCGGGGCCTGTATTGGGGATTGCACTGGATGGGCTAGGGCATGGTGGTGATACATTTTGGGGGGGTGAGTTTTTACTGGTGAACTACGCCGACTATCAGCGTGTTGGTAGTTTCAGGCCAGTTGCCTTACTCGGAGGCTCGAAAGCGATGCGTGAGCCTTGGCGCAACACATACGCACATTTGAATATCGAGAGTGATTGGTCGGTGTTGGCAGATAAATACGAACATCTTGAAATTATTCAATTGCTTCAATCAAAACCGCTCGCCACACTTAACGCCATGCTTCAAAGTGGTGCTAATTCCCCATTGGCTTCATCTTGCGGACGCTTATTTGATGCCGTTGCAGCCGCTGTTGGGTTTAGTGCGCAAACTACCAGTTACGAAGGGCAAGCCGCCATTGAATTTGAGGCGGTAGTTGATTTAGACACGCTGTATCATGAGGACGATTCACTGAGCTATTCTTTTGAAATAGTTTCTAATGAAATGCCCTTTATCGACAGTACTATGATGTGGCCAGAAGTCCTTGAGGACCTATCCTTGAATACACCGCGAGGGGTTATTTCAGCACGGTTTCACAAGGGGTTAGCAAAAATCATCGTGGCGATGGTTGATAAAGTCACGAGTGAAAAAAAATCTCATGATATTAATACCATTGCTTTATCTGGCGGGGTATTCCAGAATAGAATTCTAAATGAGCAGGTCATTACTAGATTACGAGAGAAAGGTTATCAAGTGTTGACCCATCATCAAATCCCCGCCAATGATGGTGGGATATCGTTTGGCCAAGCTGTAGTTTCTGCAGCACGAGCAATAGCCACCTTTAAGGAGACGTAAGATTATGTGTTTAGCAATTCCTGGGCAAGTTATCGAGCTTGTTGATAAAGAGAAGAATTTGGTTAAAGTAGATGTCTCTGGCGTTAAACGAGTTATAAATGTGTCTTGCATAATTGGTACAGACCACCCTTTCGAGTCTTGCATGGGTGACTGGGTGCTGATACACGTTGGTTTTGCTATGAGTATCATCGATGAAGAAGAGGCACTCAAAACAATTGCTGTGCTTGACGAGATGGGCGAAATGATGGAGCAAATGCTTGAGATGAAAAGCACGTCAGATATTTGAAGCCACACGTAAAATCATGTCAAACACAAAAACCAATCTAGAATCTTTGTATCCATTTTTACACGGTAAACGTAAAAATCTTGTAGATGAAAATTCAGTGCTGCTAGAATCAGTCAAACAAAAAGCACTTCACAGTATTGATGTAAAACGGTCTTTTTTTGAAGCCAATGCGCAAGATTTAGTAGACGCAGCTAAGGCGATGGCAGCGGTATATCGTACAGGTTCCCGTATGTTTTCAATGGGTAACGGTGGCTCGAGTTGTGATGCTTCACATTTTGCGGTGGAATTTCAACATCCTATAACAGCAGGCCGCCCGGCACTGCCTGCGATTAATTTGGTTATGGATAATGCCATGATTAGTGGGGTTGCTAATGATGTCGGTGTTAAGCATATCTTTGTTCGACAGTTAGATTCCCTTGCTACAAAAGGCGATGGTGTTATTGGTTTTTCCACCAGTGGCAATTCAGAGAATTTGCTGGAAGCGTACCGAAAAGCCAAAGAAATGGGATTAATAACCTTCGGTTTTGTTGGTGGTGATGGTGGCGATATGAAAACTTGTGGCTTGGTCGATTATTGCTTGTTGGTAGAAACCGATTCTATTCATCGTGTGCAAGAAGTGCACGTTGCTAGCT
This sequence comes from Cycloclasticus sp., assembly GCA_012960055.1. Classification (GTDB taxonomy): domain Bacteria; phylum Pseudomonadota; class Gammaproteobacteria; order Methylococcales; family Cycloclasticaceae; genus Cycloclasticus. Next base: position 19,588 of record DUCA01000120.1, on the reverse strand, counting down.
ACCATATACTCTGGGATTTAGTGCATACAATTTTGGCGGATGACCGTGGCAAGCTGTTCAACAAGCCTGATCAAACAGAGCAAGGTGAATAATGATGAAGTACGTCGATGAATTTCGTGACCCGGTCAAAGCACAAGTTCTAAAACACGAGATTAGCGAGTTAGTGAAGCAAATCCCATCTGCTGCAGAACGACCTTTGCAGATTATGGAATTTTGTGGCGGCCATACACACACTATTTTTCGTTATGGTATCGAGCAAATGTTACCTAAAAGCATCGAACTAGTGCATGGTCCTGGTTGTCCAGTTTGTGTATTGCCGATGGGCCGGGTGGATGACTGTGTTGCGTTAGCTGAGCGACCCAATGTTATTTTTACAACCTTTGGTGATGCTATGCGGGTTCCCGGTTCGAAAAAAAGCCTGTTGCAAGCGAAAGCTGAAGGTGCTGATGTTCGAATGGTCTATTCACCACTGGACTCTTTAGCACTGGCACGTAAAAACCCAGACCGCGAAGTTATATTTTTTGCATTGGGTTTTGAAACCACCATGCCTAGCAGCGCGCTGACGGTATTACAGGCTGAAGTAGAGGGTATAAAAAATTTTTCATTATTCTGTAATCACATCACTACGGTACCCACCATTAAAGCCATTCTTGACTCGCCCGATATGCGATTAGATGGATTTCTAGCGCCGGGACATGTCAGTATGGTGGTCGGTGAACAGCCTTTCCAGTTCATTACTGCAAACTATAATAAGCCGATTGTCATCACTGGTTTCGAGCCTCTGGATATTTTGCAGTCAATCTGGATGGTACTCAAGCAATTGGCCGAAAACCGCTGCGAAGTTGAAAACCAATATAAACGAATCGTGCCTGTTGATGGTAACGAGCCAGGGCTTGATGCCATCAGTAAGGTATTCGAGTTGCGTGAATTTTTCGAATGGCGTGGATTGGGTTCGATTGATCACTCGGGCATCCGTATGCGCGGTGAATATGCGCTTTACGATGCCGAACAAAAGTTTACCGTGCCTAATCTTAAAATCGCTGACCCCAAATCTTGTCAGTGCGGCGAGGTGCTTAAAGGGGTCATCAAACCCTGGGAATGTAAAATATTTGGCGGTGCTTGCACCCCAGAAAACCCGATGGGTGCCTTGATGGTTTCTTCCGAAGGTGCTTGCGCAGCTTATTATAATTTTGGCAACTTGCCTGAATTATTGGCGAAACGCAAAGCGACGAAACCTGAAGGTGAGGCTGTATGAGTACAAGCAAGGTGACGTCGAAACAAGGACAGGCGGATAAGCTTTACTTAAAAGATAAAGGCAAAACCATTAATATGTCGCATGGCAGTGGGGGTAAGGCCATGCGTGCTTTAATCGATGATGTTTTTATCAAAGGGTTTTCCAACCCGATATTGGACCAGTTGGAAGACCAGGCTAGGTTATCTCTTAAAGAATTGTCAGCATTAGGCGATCGGCTCGCGTTTACCACCGATAGCTATGTCGTCGACCCACTTTTTTTCCCGGGCGGTGATATCGGTACCTTGGCCGTCAACGGCACGGTTAATGATTTAGCCGCAGGTGGTGCAAAACCCTTATACCTCAGTTGTGGTTTTATCTTGGAAGAGGGACTGCCTATCGAAACGCTTAGACGTGTCGTGACATCAATGAGCCAAGCGGCGGCAGAAGCAGGCGTATTTATCGTCACCGGCGATACCAAAGTGGTTAATCACGGTTCAGCCGATAAGCTCTTCATCAACACAGCCGGCATTGGCGTAATCAACAAGAAAGTAGACATTGCTGCCGACAGAGCAATACCCGGGGACGTTATTATTATTAATGGACACATCGGTGATCACGGCGCTGCCATTGTCGATGCACGTGGGGAACTTGCGTTGGAAAGCACCATTGAGAGTGATTGTCAGCCATTACACGAGCTAGTTCAAACGATGATAAGCGCTTGTGACGAGATCCATTGCCTGCGTGATGCAACACGTGGTGGCATTGCCACTGTGCTGAATGAATTTGCCGAGGCGAGTAACGTGGGTATTCGGCTTGATGAATCAGCCATTCCCATACGTGATGAAGTACGAGGCATGTGTGAAATATTGGGTTTGGATCCACTGTACCTCGCTAACGAAGGTAAGATGCTTGCTGTGGTACCAGCAAAGCACGCGCAAACCGTACTGGCAGCGATGCGCGCACACAAACAGGGTGAGCACTCGGCCATTATTGGCGAAGTCGTTGAACAGCCGGCATCAATAGTTGTGCTACAAACCATGTTTGGTGGGGAACGCATTGTTGATATGTTGGTAGGAGAGCAGCTACCAAGAATTTGTTGATACCGATGGATGACAACCGTCCAACTCTGCAACAAGCCGTCGTCGAAGGCAGAACAATTCGTATCATCGACCAAGGTAAAAAACTACTGCTCGATTATTCGGGCGCTAAAGAATTCCATCAAGGTGATTCATGGTGGGGGCTCGCTGTAGGGTTTCGTGCCATGCAACTTGCCGCTGAAATGCTGTCGAAAGAACAATTGTGGGATCGTAAAAACCTGTTAGTCACCAGCGCTCACCCTGGGCCGGGTGTAAGAGATGCTATCGAATTTGTTACGGCTTGTGTCGAACGGAAAAATTTTTATCTCACGAATGAATGTGCGTCACAAAAAGGCTGTAGCAGTCAAATGAAATACGAATGGCAGGTTAGTGATGGACGGGTAACAATTGAAGTGACCTTACGTAAAGATTTTGTACCTACTGAATTTTATGAGTTGTGTGATCGGCTTGGAACAACTAATGAAGCAACGGAAGATCAAAGTCTGTTCAAGCTGTATAAGGCAGAGCTATCTGAAGCGTTGTGGGCGGAACCATTAGCAACTTTATTTAATACTCGATTAAAGAAACTATAGACTGCTCTATAATTAAGGGTGAGCTTTTAACTTACCGCGATGAATTCGCAATACAAGCCTTAATGCCGGAACGAATTTCTTCTTTTGGTAAATCTTTTCCTATAAAGACGATTCTTGAAACGCGCAATTCGTCAGTTAGCCACTCACGATCTATTTTGGCCTCGAATAAGCTGTGTATTCCTTGGAACAACGTGCGATTATCATGATCCTTAAAGTTTAGAATACCTTTAAATCGTAGTAGTCGTTCTTCGTAACGCATAATAAAAAAAGAAAACCAGTCGAGTAAAAGCTCTTTTTGTAATGGTTCTACTATCTCAATGCTTAAACTACTGACATTATCTAAGTGTGGCTTATGGTGATGTTCATGAATGGGTTTATTGTTTGATTTGTTCTCGAAGCCATCATCTAATCGAGTCATAGAATCGTCGGCAATGTTAAAAAGAGTACTAACGTCAATGTTACATTCGGCAGCCAATTGAATTGTTGCTTGAGTGTTCATTGATTCAATACGTTGTTTTATTTGCAGCAACTGATCGTTATCAACTAAATCTGTTTTATTGAGAATTATAAAATCAGCAACGCCAATTTGCTCTTGAGCCTCTGCAAATTCATCAAGTTGTGAACTAACATGAAAAGCATCAACGACGGTAATAATCCCATTCAGACTAACCAACCGTTTTAATGTTGGGCTATGTAATGTTTCAACAATTGGGCCTGGCCGAGCAATGCCCGTCGTTTCCATAACGATTTGATCAAATTCTATTAATCCTTCATTTCGTTTATTCAACAAACTAGTGATAGCGGCCACTAAATCATCGCGGACTTCACAGCAGACGCAGCCATTATTCATTTCTAACATTCGATCGCCAGCCTCATCTAAAACCAGCGCTCCATCAATGCCAATTTCACCAAACTCGTTAATAATGACAGCGAGTTTTTGATCGTGTTGGTCAGTTAATAAGTGCCGCAATAGGGTGGTTTTTCCGACACCAAGAAAACCTGTGATGATGGTGAAATTAATAATGTCGCTGTTGTTGTCCATACAAGCACACTCTTAATGGTTTGATAATATGTATATAGTACGTTAATTTATTGATTAATCGACTACTATATAAAGTGATTCGACATCACTCTGTATACGTACTCAAATGTGCAGTGAGTAACATTAATCGGGGATTAAAAAATGGATGACCTCATTCGAATTGGCGAATTAGCGAAGATGTTAGAAACCACTACAAAGACACTGCGTTTCTATGAAAAAATTGGATTGCTTGAGCATCCATCACGAACAGAGTCTGATTATCGGCTCTACGGACCAAACGAAGTAAGAATAGCCCAGTTGTTTATTAGCTTACGTCGTATGGGCTTATCTATAGCAGAGTTACAAGATTTAAATAAACAAACTAATGAAAGTGAAAGTTCATTACGTAAACGCTTGTCATCTACTTTAGACCAAAAATTATTTGTTCTAGATCAGGAGCTTAGTATTTTACAGGGTAAGCGCGAAGACCTTGCAGCGCGGCACCAAGCATTAATGATGACGCCGAGAAGCCGCCCAGATGATTGTGTTTGTGAGGCATTACTCACAGAGTGTGACTGTGATACAGTGCCTAAAAATTAATTTTTTTAATATTTTCTTGACGTTATCCTTAGGGTAAGGAATATCATCAATATCAAACAATATTTTGTTTATTGAAAAGTTTTGGTTTTATGTTGGTGTGCGAGCACTAAAAGAGGACTTATAAATGGATATGAAAGCAACAACACCTTTAACCAACGATCATACGCCAGTATTTGCTAATGAAAGTGGGCCGATTAAAGAAGTCCATGCTTTTTGGCTCGCGGGGATGAGTTGTGACGGTTGCTCCATTGCAGCTGTAGGCGCTAAAAACCCCAGTGTTGAACAATTAATACACCAGCAAATCCCCGGTTTACCCAAAGTCATCTTGCATCACCCTGTTCTAGCTGTTGAAGCGGGACATCGATTTATGGAACCTTATTACAAAGCCGCTAGGGGCGAGTTAGGCGCTACCTATGTCGTGCTTTATGAAGGTTCAGTCGCCGACGAACAAATCGCAAAAGACACAGGCGGTTATTTCTCAGCGATGGGCATGGAGAAGTTAGAAGGCGGAGGCTGGCGCCCTTATCCTACGGCAGATATGTTACGTGACCTCGCGCCTAATGCTGCGGCAGTAATTGGCGTTGGCACTTGTGCAAGTTGGGGTGGCGTGCCGGCAGCTATTGGTAATGTTACTCACGCGATGGGCGTGATGGACTTTTTAGGAAAAAATTTCCGTAGCGCACTTGGGTTGCCCGTAATCAATATACCGGGTTGCGCCCCTATCGGCGACAATATTACCGAAACCATCACGGCAGTATTGATGTTTCTAGCAGGCGTAGGCCCATTACCAGAATTTGATGAATTAGGTCGTCCTGCTTGGATGTTTGACGAAACTGTACACCGTGGTTGCCCACGAGCAGGGTTTTATGAAGAAGGCACTTTCGCTGACGAATATGGACAGAAAGAATGCTTGGTAGAATTAGGCTGTTGGGGTCCTGTCGTGCAGTGTAATATCGCTAGACGAGGTTCGATTGGCCATAACGGTGGTTGTATGAACGTTGGGGGTATTTGTATAGGCTGTACGATGCCGGGCTTCCCAGATGCTTTTGCGCCATTTTATAAAGCCCCGCCTGGCAAGTTTATATCGGGCACTGCAAGTCGTATGGTCGGTAGCTTTATTCGCCCATTGCGTCAGATTAGTCAACGCAAGGGCAATATGACGAATCGTTGGCTTAAAACCGAACATATTCCCAGCGGTTGGGGCCATGTTGATGCTCCTAACTTGGCAATGAAAGCCATTCATTATTTCTATAAGAAAATTCAAAGCAGCGGTACGCCTTTCCACCCAAGTGGTAGCGCGCAACAAAGGAAACTACAGGCCAGCGGTCATTCAGCGATGTTAGAGGCCGAAAAACGCTCTGATGAACGGGTACAAGAAACAGCGAGGGTAGACGGATGAGTACTGAAGATATTTACTTTTACTTCTTTGTTTGGTTAGCCATTGCGGTGGTGTTGGTTATTGCAGCCGCTGCACTATTAATTGGTGTTATTTGGTGTGCTCATCGTATCGCAACTCTTGCCAGCGTGGCGCTTGAAGTGGTTGAAGATATAGAGAGCAATACTAAGCCAATTTGGGAGTTGGATACCACTAACCAAGTAGCAGGTGGTTTGCTTGGAGGCGCTAAAGCAATTGAGGAAAATGCAGGGATGATTGTAGCCGCGTTAACAAAAGGCGATAAAAGTGACGCGGCATAAAGATGTTAATTTATTAAGGGATAATTATGGATAGCATATTAGCAATGTTACCAACGGATCCAGATGGCGCTGCTTCATTTGTCTGGACAACTGCTTTGATAATAGGACTCGTGGTTAGCCTCGTGGTTAGCTTATTATTGTGGCTGATTCATCGTGAGGCCGTTATCATCGATGGTGTGGCCTCTAAAATATGGGATACAGGTCAACGCGTGGCGAATAACACAGTACATATCCCAATTCTATACAGAATTAATGAAGGCGCCGACCAGATACTATCAACGGCCTTAAATATTCATGACGGCGCAACTGCAATTGAGACGCATGCAAATGGTTGCCCTGGTTGTCCAAACTGCATGTTGGAGCATTGAGGAGATAAATTATGTTACTTATGACCGTACTGACAGCTGCGTTAGTTATCGTTTTCTTCCTTGTGTTGGCTTATGCATTAATAAAAATAAGCAATGTACTCAGGTCGATAGGTGGTACCCCTACCAGTTATTTAGCAAAACTAAGATTCGGACTGCGTGCTATCGAGGTTGAAACGGGACATTTAACACCACAAGTCGTTAGAGTCAATGAGACATTAAGCAGTATCGCGGGCGGCCTTGAGGCGGTTGATGAGCGCTTAGTCGGTACCATTAACGCGGCCGTTGCACAGAAGAGGTACCAATAATGGAATACTTACTTAATTATATTGGAGTTATTGACCCATCTATCAGAACGCTTCCTGAGAGCGTGTATTTAATCTGGCAAACAGTCTTAGTTGTCGTGGTTGTGGCGATAGTACCGTTGGCGATTTATCTTCTGCAACGCACCTTGAGAGGGGCATTAAATATTAAACGTTATTTTGCAGAAATGTTAACCGCAGGTGTTGCCATAGCAGAAAACACAAGCTCGATAGTTGCATTGAACGATACCATTGAAGTGGCAACGGGTATGGTCGAGACCAGTAAAAAACTGGATGAGCATAGTGCTACTATCGCTGCTGTATTATCGGCCAGAGCAACCGATGGGGTGACATCATGACACAGTTACTTTTAGTCATATCGTTAATAGTCACTACTGCGGTAGTGTTAGTTGTCGTGGGTTATTTAATCGCAATTATCATTGCCTTGTATGGTGCGATTCAAAATCTTTCAAAACTCGCTGGCGGACTGGTTGCAATTAAAGAAAACACAGCACCATTAGGTGAACACGTAGAAACCATAAATGGTGGCTTATCTGTTTTGTTAACAGGCTTATTAAGTGTCAATGGAAACCTGGCTGCAATTGTAAAAGTTGCTACAAGTAGAGATTAATTAACGTAGTATTAACATCAATATTCGTAGAGGAGACTACTAAATGTGTTTTGAAAACTTACCAATTGAATTTGATGAGCATGGTAATGCCACCTTAAAACCAGGTGTTGTAAATCCGTATTCATATGCCACTCAAACGGTAGAGGAACGTAATGAGGTTCTTGCCGACATAGCGCGTAAGAATGGACAGCTCAATGATATAGATTTTGATCCGGTTACTCGCGTTGCTGGGGCTCTCGCGTTCCATAGCACAGTCAATTTAAAAGAACGAAAAGTGGTTGATACGGCTTCGATGGCAACCTTGTTCCGTGGTTATGAGATCATTTTACGGGGTCGTGACCCTCGAGATGCTGCGTTTATTAGCTCTCGTGCTTGTGGTGTCTGCGGTGGTGTGCATGCAACTGCAGCGGCCTTATCAATAGAGATGGCGCTAGGCATAAAACCACCGCCTCTAGGTATTGTTATCCGTAATCTAATGCTGAGTTGTGAATATTTATATGATAATCCACTGCATTTGTTTATTTTAGCGGGCCCCGATTTTTCTGAAATTCTGATTCGCGAAACGAATCCTGAAATATGGGAAATGGCTAAAAGCGCTAAGACTAAATTCTCCAATATGCATGGCTATGAAACGATTGGCGAGATCATGACGGATTTGAATCCGTTAACAGGCAAACTCTATTTGGAAGCGCTGGAGCTAACCCGAGTTGCTCGAGAAGCGTATACGTTACTCGGTGGCAAGTACCCGCATCCAGAAACAGTCATACCAGGCGGGGTAACAACAACGGTTACGACAACGACGCTGATTGAATTCTACTTAAAACTTAAAGTGTATTTCGACTACTCTAAAAAGACCGTTGGTATTTGGGATGATATTTATGATTTCATGTATGAGGCCAATCCTGAATACATGCATGTTGGTGAATTACCGGTCAATATAGTTGACTTCGGGCAATGGGATCATGAAGATTTTTATGATGCTAGTTATGAAAATTGTAATATGTGGGGCGAGAAACGTTGGTCAACACCAGGTGCGATCGTTAATGGTGAGCTGGTAACAACACGACTAACAGACCTAAACGTTGGTACGGAAGAGTTCGTCGAGCATTCGTACTACGAACAATGGGAAGAGTATCCCTTTAAAACAGATTCGCTTGGTAATCCGCTGAGCCCAAACCACCCTTGGAATAAAACGACGATTCCAAGGCCGGGCGTACAAGATTGGAAAGAGCGTTATAGCTGGTCAACAACACCAACTTGGGATCGACATACGTTTGAAGCGGGTGCGTATGCGCGTGTTTATATAACAGCAATGGCACAAAAAATACCTGAAAGCGACTACATCAAGTCAACCGGGAAAAGTTTGATACTTAATGTTTCAGCCGATGAGCTACCTGAAATGAAGCTGGAATGGAAAATACCAAAAATTTGGAATGCGTTCGAAAGAAATCGCGCACGTGCTTACGCGGTCGCCTTTAATATGATGGTGACAATGGAGAACTGGGTACGTGCCAATGATATGGTGAAACGAGGTGAAACGAAAGTAGCAACACCCTTTGAGATTCCTCAAAAAGGCCAGTTTAAAGGAGTGGGATTTTGGGGAGCAGGGCGAGGCTATTTAGCACATTGGTGCGTTATTGAAAACGGTGTTTTAGCAAATTATCAAATTTCGACACCATCGACGGTTAATGCATGCCCTAGAACCCCGTGGGGAGAGTCTGGAGCGTACGAACAGGCCGTGTTGAATACGCCTATTATTGAAACAAATTTTAAAGATGAGACCGATTTCAAAGGCATTGATATATTGCGTGCACTACGTAGTTTCGATCCGTGTATGCCGTGTACCACGCACGTAATGGTCGAGGGAACAGATAGAGTGATTACGCGCGAAGTCACTACCTGCGCCTGTGGTATAGCATAGCAAATCACTGATTGCATAGTGGTGTGAAAGTAAAATGACCAAAGTTGGAATTGGTTTGGTTGGCTATTATCAGTTTGTTCGTGGGTATCCCATTGGGCCTACACTGAAGGAAAACATTGATGCAGCGACATGGCTGGATGTTGATTTAGTAACCAAGGAAATGAACTGGGGTCCAATCGCAATCGTACAAGAATTTCAGGCTGAAAAAATTGAATATGATCGTTTCATTCTTGTAACAGCAGTTGACCGTGGTTTACCGCAAGGTACCGTCACATGTCGTCGCTGGCTGGGCGGAGAGTTGGATGTCTTGTCCGTGCAAGACCGTGTTTTTGAAGCGGTAACCGGTGTTATAAGTATGGATAATCTATTGGTCATTGGCGAGCACTTTGGTATTTGGCCCAAAGAGGTGATTACCGTTGAGGCGCAATTAAGCGATACGGCGTTTGGCGATTTGGTGATGTCCGAAATGGAGATAAATCGACAACGTGGTGAAATGAATATTATTGGCGATAATCCGCTAAGCGAAGATATGGAGGTTTTGGTGCAACAACTATTCGAGTCAGTCCAACAAGCGGTACAACACGGCAGTAAAGCGATGACGCTGGAATCATTAACTATCGACAACCTTAATGAACTGTCAAATGTGTGCCATAATCAGTTTATGAGTGATAGTAAACGCAGTAGTGAAACCCATTAAATGCGACGGGAGCCAAACTGATGAGTACGACAGTAGAACAAACAACGGCGCAGACAACCGAGCTTGACCGCCTTATTAACCGTGAAGAAGTATTACAAATTTGTTATTGGTATCAAGGAGAAAGTTTTGGCGATGAATACAGTCCACCTATTCTTAATACGTTCTTAAATTGCCAACCCGAAGCAATAGAAGAGGCCTTGATTGAATTATGTAAGACAGGGTATTTAAGATTAGTGAAAGGCAGTAGTTCATCGTACAAATTCACACCTAAAGGCAAGAAAGAGGGTGGTCGGTTATTTGCTGATAGTTTTGCAGATTTACAAAAAGCATCACACGGTGAATGTGCTGCTGGTTGTTGCGATGGAGACGATCATTCTCAGTGCGGTGATGCTTGTGCATTGCATTAAATAAATACTAATTTTCCACTACAGTTGAGGTATTATCGTGGATGATCAAAGCCATCAGCAAGGCAGTAGCCAACAGCGCATTGGTTATATGACAACAGCAGGTTGGGATAAACTGCTGGATCAAGTCAATCAGCAAATTGAAGAGTTAGAACAATTACCACTACCAGACGTTAAAGATAAGGTTTTTACGCTGCTCGAAGGTATCGATGCAATACATCGTGAAGCTTTAGGTAGGCTGGTGAGTTTGTTTAAAGAAGGCGTGTTAGAACAGGTCATTGAAGATCAGCCAATTCATACCTTAATGGAACTCTATGATTTGCTGCCGCCTGAAGTAGACAATGAACAGAAGTTTGATAAAAATGGTTTTCCTCTCATCCCAATACAAGCGCTAGCAGCGATGAAGAAAGCCCCGGTTCCGCCCCCTAAATACCCGCGTTGGATACCGATGCTTGAAACACATGGAACCTTAGCGCCAGGGTCAACAAAACTCATGGATATTGATGGCCACATGATTCTACTGTGCCGTGTAGGAGACGAATACTTCGCATTAGCAGGGTCTTGCGAACAGGACGGGACTTCTTTTGACGGTGCCACAATCAGTAAATACACCTTAACGTGCCCCAATCACACTGGTTGTTATTATGATGTGCGACAGGGCACTAGAATAGCCGCAAGCGGTAACATTAATTGCTATCCAGTAGAGGTTTCCGAGAACGATAAAGATCGCGTTATGATTGGTTTGGATATGGACTTTGTACCTGACCTACCTGTTATGTGATAAATCTAAATGGTTGAAGCGAGAAATAAGTTTTTAATCGTTGGTGTCGGCAACGTACTACAAGGCGACGATGGCTTCGGGGTTGAATTAGCCCATCGTTTAATGGCGCGGACTGATATTCCGGATAATATTAAATTAATGGAAACAGGTATTGGTGGCATGACGCTAATCCAGGAGTTGATGCTAGGCTACGATGGCCTATTAATTCTAGATGCGTATAAAAATGGAGGTGTGCCAGGTCGGCTTGCGTTACTTGAACCCATCCTGCCAGACTTGTCCGCCTTAACAGCGCAAGAACTTCGTGATTATTTTGCAGATACTCATTATGCAACGCCAATGCGGGCATTGCACTTTGTAGATCACGTCGCTGATTTACCCAAAATCATAAATATACTGGGTTGTGAACCTGAAGATATTGATGATATGAAACTGGGCTTAAGTGACGCGGTAACAGCGGCTATTCCGTTAGCAGAAAAAATGACACTAGATTGGATAGGCCAGCGTCAATTATCAGCGCTGAATGCACGAAATAATACGAGCGCTAATTGATGCAATAGCTGTTTAGGCTAAGTCAACAAAGTTTTTGGACGCTTTTTAATAAACAGGACAATATGAGCAGTAAAACGAAAACACTAGACGATGGACTAGACGCCTATAAACAGCGAAATTTTAGTGATGCCGCTGAGATTTGGACAACACTGGCTACTCAAGGAAATTCAGCAGCGCAGTTTAATTTAGGTATTATGTATAAGGACGGTATTGGTGTCCCTCATAATCACGTTGAAGCCATTAAATGGCTGACCAAATCAAGTAATCAAGGGCATGAGCACGCAGGGTTAATTGTTAGTGTTCTTGATGAAAAGTCCGAGTGATGAAAATAGTGAGGTTAACTTTTATTTGAAAGCCTGTCGCGCAACTGTGATAGTGTTTTAATGGCTGCAAAAATTAAAAAGCATGAGCATGCAAGTTTTATTGGATTAATCTATGTCGGTTAAAACTACGTTTTCTGTAAATCCCATTGGAGTTATTCGTTCGAGTTTGAAAACAACTCAGGATGCGCCGCCAGATGGCCAGCATTCGTTACAAAAAGCCACACTTGAGATTTTCCCTAGCTATTGCCTAGCCTTATCGGGCATGCAGGAGCTAAGTCGCATTGTCGTTTTTTATTGGTTACATGAAGCAGACCGAGAGGTGTTGCGCGTGTACCCAAATGGTAATAGAAACAAGGAAATGATAGGTGTGTTTTGTAATCGAAGTCCACTACGGCCAAATCCGATTGGTTTTAGTATCGTTGATGTCGTAGAGGTTGGAGTCGATAAGGTGGTCGTGAAAGGTTTAGACGCCATTGATGGTACGCCACTAATAGACATCAAGGCTGCATCTTCCAGCGCCCTAAACGCTTAGTTGAGACCAAAGCAGCAGTTACACTATTCAGTTTTTCGTATAGTTACAACTAAGACTCCGCGATAAACCTGCTAGCCAGTTTGCAGTTGGGTTTAGCCGTCTGCTTGCGAGTTATCACCTTTCAGTGTTTTGTAATAAGCTGTTATTTCACTAAGGTGTAACCCAATTGCTCCAAGTCCAGCAATTATCCATCCGGATACTAGAAGTTCAGCACGTGGCATTGCCCAAGCAACCAAGCTCATCGAGCAGTTCGCACAGCGTGGGTCGGCATATGCTAGTTGAAGCAAGAACCAAGAGCTTAAAATACCCATAATGATTAAGTAAATTTTTGGTAAGGCTTTTATAAGAATGTGATCCATATCAAACTCCAAATATTTTAGGCTACTTCATTGTTCAAGAAATTCAATGATTTTGAAGCAACTGTTTCTATGTAATCTACGCCATACGCAAACGGTTTCAACGATTGTGTCATTACATACTCTGCCTACTGTAAGTTAATGTCAAATATTTCCTAGTGAATTAGGATTGATATTTCGCAAACCTAAATAAACTTATTTACTTTAAACGACTTCCTTGCTTGCTAATATAATGTGTTTTTGATAGAACATTGACCTATGGTCAATGTTCTATATTGACTGTAGTTTGTAGTAGTTTTATATGATGAAGTAAAAAATTAATAATACCCTTCGGAGGGAATATGAATTTTTTTAGGACTCAGAAGTTACTTAGTTGTAAAAATATAGGTGGCGTTTTAGCTACTTTATGGCTTTTTGGACCAGTTAATGTTTTAGCGGTAGATTCGTCTGCTGATGCGCCACCAACATTACCAGTTATTCAAGTAGAAACGACACAAGCAGACAAGTCTCAATCTGTTTCTGTTATCACGCGCGACGACACAGATGCTATGCATTTTATCAACATCAGTGATGCCCTGTTTAGTGGCACGCCAGGTGTAGCAACATCAAGAGGGTCAGATATTGGTTTTGGTGGGTCGAATTCTGGTTTTATGATTCGTGGCTTACAAGGACCGCATGTGGCTGTATTCGTTGATGGTATCCCTATTCAGGTTAACAATCATTTTCATGCACGTGTGGACCGTTATTCAGCTGATATGATTGACCGGGTGGAAGTTACCCGCGGCCCTTCTGTGCTGGAGCACGGTGCCAGTGGTGTAGCTGGTGTGATTGACATCTTTACCCGCAACCCAGGTAAGGGTGCTAGTGGTTTCATGCAAGCATCAACAGGTAGGTATGATACGACCGAAGTTTTTGGCGATTTTGGTTATGGATGGGATAGTGGAAGTATTCTTGTAAGCGCTCTTGACCGTAACACTGATGGCCAAGATACAGGTGGCGACAAAGGTGCTGCAGCGCATGACAATACCAATATCAACTTAAAACTTACCCAAGCCATCAATAAGGAATGGAGTATTGGGATGAGAGTATCCCATGAAGAAGAAGATCCTGATGATATGGATGAATATGAAAACGGTGTAACTTATCAGAGGTTTGGGCAAAATGAAACTGACTTTGTCGTTCATCTCGACCGTAAAACAGCGGCATCTAATAGTCTAATCGCTATTTATGACAATACCTTAGACAATACTAAAGCAAAATATCTTAATGGTGACAAGGTAGATGGCACTGGTAGCCCTAGAAAAGAAGATGAAACGGGTATCTTGGCTAGGCATACGTGGTTACGAAGTGGCGGTAACACCACGACGGTTGGTTTTAATGCAGTAGAGTACAGCGATGATAGATACGAAGGTACTGCTGAAGAGGACGAGACCAGTTTTTACACTGCCTATGTACAGGCGAGCCAAGGTTTCGGCGATAATATTCGTATTGATGGTGGTGTTCGTGTCACTAAAGGTGAGGACTTCTCCACAGACGTATCTCCAGAAATCGGTATAGTCTATACAGTTGATCCAAGCCTTGCATTGCGCGCACGTGCCGGTGAGGCATTCCGTGTGCCGAGGCTGGGAGATAATAACGAACTTAATGAACCAACCTTAGATCCAGAAGAGTTTCGTCATTTTGAAATGGGTTTAAACAAGCGTTTCAGCAACGGAGCTGAATTTGATATTACAGCGTGGTGGATGGAAGGCGATAACCTTATCGTAAGTGTTGGTGGTTGGGGCGGTTTCCAAGAAAACTCTGGGGAGTTTGATAATAGTGGTATTGAAGCAGTTTTAAACTACCCAATCACTAAGCATATATCTTCGTATGTTGGTTATACTCACTCACAATTGGAAACAACGGACCCCTTCCCAGAAGATATTTTTGATTTAGGTATACAGTATCTTGATGATAAAAAACGAGCAAACCTATCACTTCGAAATGCCAGAAATAATGCAAGGGCATCGTTGAGAGATGACGATTACACAGTGCTAGACGGTCGTTTTGAATATATGGCGATGAAAAATCTAGCGCTGTTTGTAAGCATTGATAATATTACCGACACTAAATATATTACGTTCGATCGGTTTGGTGATGACCCCAATGTGAGACGAACCGCTATGGTTGGTTTCCGTTGGACACATAGATAATTGAACCTTAGCCCATGCTGGTTAAACCAGCATGGGCTAATAAGTTTTTGTAGATGGTATTAACCTAGATGGCTGAAATATTCTTTGCTGGTGGACCCGTTATGTATCCACTGTTGTTATGTTCTGTTATCTCCTTAGCAGTAATTTTTGATAGGACCTTCTTTTGGTTGCGTTATCGAAATGGCCGACGGCCTGAATTAATTACCCAACTGTACAGTTACGCTAAAAATGGTCAGCAGATTGCACCTGATGACATTAACCCTGACTTAATTGCACGTGTGCTACTTGAAGGTTTGATTAGTACACGCGATGAAGCGTCTTGGCGAATGCAACAAGCAGGGGCCAAGGAAGCCAGCAAAGTAACTCGTAACCTTGGGGTTTTGAATACAATGGTGTCGCTAGCCCCATTATTGGGTATTTTTGGTACAGTATTGGGCATCATAGAATCTTTTCAACTATTGGGCGATGCTTCATTAATTGACCCAATTGCAGCCAGCGGTGGATTAGCACAGGCGTTAATTACAACTGCTTTTGGTCTTGGGATCGCAATGCCTAGCCTAATTGCTTATAAGGTATTTCAGTCTAAAGCTGAAAAACTTCGTTTTGAGTTAGAAGCACATGCGACTGAACTTGAATTATCGCTCGGCCTTAATCCAGTTATGTAGAATTTATTTTATTAAATTTGACGCCAAATGAAGTTGCCTAACCATTTATCAGCTAATGAACCTCAAGTGGAAATGATTCCATTAATTGATGTGGTGTTTTTAGTTCTAGTAGCATTTATCTACGCGAGTATGTTCATGACCTACAAAAGTGGCTTACCTGTAGACTTACCCAAAGCGAGTGAAACAAAGCAAGTTAAGTCAGAAGTATTAACTTTAACTATAAAGAAAAATGGGTTGTTGTTTTTAGAGGAGAAACCCATAACGCTAGTGCACCTTGGTGATGCGTTGGCAATGGCAAAAACTAACGCGACCAAAGATATCGCGTTATATGTTGTAGCGGACCGTGAGGCAAAGCTTGAGTCGTTAGTTAACGTTATGGATCTGGCACGTAAGGCAGGTATTTCTGGATTGACGATTGCAGCCGATAAGGACTTTAATTCAACAACTATTGAATGAATTTAGATCGTGCTCAGGGCCCTATTGCAGTCATACTCTCGGTATTAATGCATGCTGGTTTTGCTATGTTGGGTGGTATCGAATTTGGAAAGGCGCATTCAATCAGTAGCGCTTTAGCCGTGTCAGTGGTTGGACATAAAAATTCTTCAACAACACGTCCGAGACCCGATGCGCCTTCTAAAAATAATCAGATTTCAAGCAATAACTCGAAATTAGCGGCCAAAAGTAAGCCGCTAGTAGAACCAGCTTTTCAAAAACCTAAAGTAGTAAATAAAGCCAAGAAAAAGCCAAAAAAGAAATTGGTTAAAGAAACGGCTAACCCAGTCAAAAAGAAACCAACAGAAAGTATTTCGGATGCGCAACAGCCCAGTGAGCCAACAACATCCGTCACGGAAAAAGCAGAAGTTTCAACATCTCAGTCCGCAAGGGTATCTAAAGAAGAAAGTGATGATCAAACGACAGCAAGCAATCAGGGTAATCCTGGAAGTATGGCGACCTCAAAAGGTATTGTTGCAACATTAAAGCCTGAAATATCTGCTTTCCCTTTGTATCACTTGATTCCAAAACCACCGTACCCCAGCCGCTCGCGCGATTTGGGCGAGGTTGGGACAGTAATGGTCACAATATTGGTTGCTATAGACGGTAGTGTTGCAGACGCTTACGTTTCGACGTCATCTGGCTATGCGCTTCTGGATGGAAGTGCGTTATCTACTGTAAAATCAAAGTGGCTTTTTCGGCCTGCCTCGAAAGGTGGGAAATCAGTAGCCAGCTGGATACGCGTGCCTATTAATTTTAAAATTAACTAGTGCAGTAATTTGTTATCTAATCAAGGTGCTTTTTGGTCCCGCAAGACAATGGTTTTTTCTTCTTTGTCCAGTTAGGTAAATCCATATTTTTGTTCTCTGAAGCATTAAGTTGTTTTAAGACTTCAGCAATCTCCCTTACAGCTAAAGCTCCAGCGGATTCAGATGAATAATCAATTGGAGCTAAACACTGACGTTCAGCTTCCATAAAGTCTTCTTCATAAGGAACAATACCAATAATGGGCATATTATATTGTTCACAAAATTGTTCTACAGCGGCTTGATCAGCGTCGGTTTTAATTTTGTTAGCAATCACATAAACGTGCGGAATTTCGAGTTCTTTAGCGAGCAAGAAGGTTCTAGCGGAAGCTTCTAATGAACGATAGTACGGTTCACTCACTACAAGCATAGTATCCACATTACGAGCCGTTCCACGTTTAAGGTGTTCCAGACCAGCCTCCATATCGGTGACAGTAAACTCACCATAGCCACTCATTTCCGTTATAACGCCCCGCACAGCTCTGTGTGACGCGCACATACAACCACTACCAGCACTGCCGTCAGCAGGTTTACCCATAACAATTAGGTCGATTTTTCCAGGTGCGCTTGTAGCATATTTATCGATGAGCTCTTTTTCTGAAACTGTCATATGCAGGCTATGTACACCATCATGTTCTTGTATCTGCATAATAGAGGGAGGGATATAGTTAATTTTATCTGCTTCCTCGCGTGATATTCCCAATGCTAAGGCTAGGTTTGGGTTAGGATCGCCATCGATAGCTAGTACTTTGTGATTATCCGCTGCCAGCAGTCGAGCCAGCATACCAGCGATAGTTGTTTTTCCAGAACCGCCTTTACCTACAGTTGCAAATTTCATAAAAAGCCTCTTTTAATGACTAAAGTAAGGTTACATTAGTCTATGAGTTCCAATGATGCAAATATTGCATCATATAAAATCATAAGAGCTAATTTTATTTGTTTAAAGAACTTTCGGCTTATCTTGAGGTAAATTATTCTGCAATGATTTTTTCATACTTAAGATGTCATGGCGGCATTGAGTCATCGACAAGACGTGGGTTTTCTGGAGATTTAACGTTTACAGAATGCGAGGAAATTTCAAGAGGGCTAGTGGGTAACCATAGTGCTTGGCTCGTTTGTTAAACGAGCTGGATACAATCGCTTTAGAATTAAATAGTCGGCGTAGGACAACACTAAAGTTTTAACGCCGGCTAAGTAATTTGTAACGTATGTTGAAGTACCCAGTTGTATTTATCTTGGTTACTTATGGGGGGATTACTCTGTCACCACTACACTCGCCGCTTTGTAACCAAAAAAGTGATTTTTTGTGGCATTTTATTCTTGCTAGCATCAATACATTTTTATTGTCGTACTTATTTAATTTATTTAAAGGTGAAGATGAGTTTTTTTTGGAGTGTAGTAAAAAAGTGGGATGGTGCGGAATTTTGCTAGAAAAGTCACAGCCCTATTAAGAGAACAGTTTTGGTAACTAAGGACTTTTCCGCTCAAGCCATATGACATATATGCTCATTATGGCTAACAGTAATGCTAAGCCATACCAAGTCAGTGCATAGGTGAGATGAGAGTTTCTATAGTTGACTATGGTTAAGCCGCCGATAGGTAATCCACCGGTATTTTTAGTATTGTCTGCATCAATGAAGTAGGGGGCGATATTTTCCAGATCTCTTGCCTTGGCAATGGCCGCAACATCTCGTGAATACCAATGTTCAGCATTAGGGTCGTTGTCACGAAGAGGTATTCCATTTGGTTCATTGATGCGTAATAAGCCAGTAATGGTGAGATTGCCTGTAATTTGACCAGTGAGACGTGTTGATGGGCTTGCTGAATCGATAGGAACAAAACCACGATTTATCAATATAGTTTCATGCTTAGTTGTTACAAGAGGGGTTAATACCCAGTAACCATTACCGTGTTCGGTTATTGCCCAAACGAGAGTTTCTTTTTCGTGCAAAAACTGGCCTTGAACAGACACGTGTCGATACTCATCTTTTTCTTGGGTAACCGAAGTCCATTGCTCTTTTGATGGCGCGATGACTACTGCGGCAGAGACTCGGCTTTCAACGCGGTCTATCAATGCGAGCTTCCAATCTAACCGGTTTAGCTGCCAGTTACCGAGCAGTATCAAACCAATAATTGAAAGAACGATGGCGAGACTGATAAACCAGGATAAAACTGGTTTTCCTGATAGTGGTTTACCGTTGTCGCTGAGGTAACTCATTCATGATGTTAATTGCTGTTTAGCGGTAACGTATTCATCACATCTTGCATACTTGGCATCATGTTGTTATCTAAGTTATACATAACCCAAACTGAACCAGCGACCGCTATTGCAACCAGCATAACGGTGAAAGCC